>PXBF01000178.1 GCA_003567005.1 PVC group bacterium | reverse complement strand
CGGATATAAGAAACGCTTCCGCTGAAGATTTCAGAGGCGAGGTAGCTCAGTTGGTAGAGCAGAGGACTGAAAATCCTTGTGTCGGGGGTTCGATTCCCTTCCTCGCCACCACCCTTCGCTCTTCGTTCCTCAGAGCTTCGGGCGGCAAACCACCTAGATGCGAAAAGGAACGAGGAGCGAAGGGTGTCCCCCGAAGCTTCAGCGAAGGGGGACAATTCACCCCATGCATTACGTCTACATCATACGTAGTATCAAAGACTCTACCCGGCGATATATCGGCGTAACCCAGGACGTTGAACAACGTTTGCAGAAACACAACGCTGGCGGTTCCCCGCACACATCCATGCACAAACCTTGGACGCTCGAAACCATCATAGGATTCGCAGACAAGACCAAAGCCCACGCATTCGAACGCTACCTAAAAACCGGCTCTGGCTTCGCATTTGCCAAAAAGCATTTCTGAAAACATCCTTCCTTTTTGCTTTTTACCCCCCGTGGCATTTTCTGTGGCAGTCAGGGTAAGAACCAAGGGAAACAGAGCCTCAACCCTGCCCTGCTTTATCGTTGAATTACGTGACAATAAATGAGTCAATTGATCTGCTGAAGCATCTTTATTTAAAGAAACAAAGGACTGGAGCATGAAAACAGGCAGGAATATACTTTTTTCTATATTGGTTTTATCCTTTGTGTTCCTTTTCTCCTATCAGGCAACTGCAACGGGCGCATTTACCTACACCATTAGCGACAATGAAGTTACCATTACGGGGCATACGAATCCCGTGGGCGATTTGGTTATTCCCGAAACGATTGAAGGGTATCCTGTAGGGATTATTGGTGATAGGGCATTTTTTGCCTACTTTGATCTCGCAAGCATTACCATCC
This sequence comes from PVC group bacterium, assembly GCA_003567005.1. Classification (GTDB taxonomy): domain Bacteria; phylum Verrucomicrobiota; class Kiritimatiellia; order UBA8416; family UBA8416; genus T3Sed10-140. Next base: position 3,613 of record PXBF01000178.1, on the reverse strand, counting down.
CCAATAGCGTCACGACCATTGAGAGCCAGGCATTTTCACAGTGTTCCAGTCTCAAAAGCATTACAATTCCCGATAGTGTTGAGACCATCGGCAATCATGCTTTCTTCGGTTGCAATAGCCTTGCGAGCATAACAATCCCTAATCGTGTAACGACCATTGAGAGGTGGACATTTGCTGGTTGCACCAGCCTCGCAAGCATTACCATCCCCGATAGCGTTACAAGCATTGAGGATTTGGCATTCGCTGGTTGCGAAAGTCTTACAAGCATTGCTATACCGAATAGTGTCACGAACATAGGAACTAAAGCATTTGAACGTTGCACGAGTCTCACGAGTGTAACGATCCCCGATAACGTTACGGTCATCAGTGATCACACATTCAACCTTTGCACAAACCTTGTCAGCATCAATATACCCGATAGCGTAACGAGTATTGAGAATGGGGCATTCCGCGATTGCGCCAATCTCACAAGTATAACGATTCCCGATGGCGTTACCACCATTCGGGGCCATACATTCTTGGGTTGCACCAGCCTCGCAAGCATTACCATCCCCGATAGCGTTACAAGCATTGAGCTTTTCGCATTTTATCGCTGCTCCAGCCTCACAAGCATAACAATCCCCGATAGTGTTACGACCATCGGCAATTATGCGTTTCAAGATTGCACCAGCCTCACAAGTGTAACAATCTCCAGTAACCTCACGAGCATTGCCAATTTCGTCTTTAATCGTTGCACAAACCTTGTCAGCATTAACATCCCCAATAGCGTTACGAGCATTGGGTTTTCTGCTTTCCGTGATTGCGCCAGTCTCACCAGTATAACGATTCCCGATAGCGTCACGAGTATTGGGGATAGTGCATTTGCAGGCTGCACAAGCCTCACGAGCATAACAATCCCCGATAGCACTACGAGTATTTCAAGCTATCTATTTGAAGATTGTACAAGCCTCGCGAGCATAGTCATCCCCGAAAGTGTTACGAGCATTGGGCGTTCTGCTTTCCGTAATTGCCCCAGTCTCACCAGCATAACGATTCCTGATAACGTCACGCGTATTTCGGATCTTACATTTGAAGATTGTACAAGCCTCACGAGCATAATCATCCCCGATAGCGTTACGAGCATCGGGAGTCGTGCATTCAGAAATTGCACAAACCTTGGTGCTGTCAAATTCATGGGCAACGCACCGACATCTGTGGGCAGTATTGTTTTTGTGAATTCTCCTTCTACTATCTACAGGCGTATAGATTCAATTGGCTGGAGCGATACCTTTGCAGACCGCCCCGTTGAAATTTGGACAGAGGCTGGACACACATATAAATTCAATGAAGGCGATACGATAACTTATACGGGCAATTTCAACCCCGATTCCATAATAACCATTCCTGCATCAATTGACGGCAAACTGGTTGTCAGCATTCGTGATAATCTTTTTCAAAACAACACCGACATCACCAAGGTTACTTTCGCCAGCAGCATAACCAATATCGGGGACAATGCCTTTAGCGGAAGTTCTAATCTTGTATCTGCTGTTTTTCATGGAAACGCACCTGAAGCAGGAAGTGGTGTTTTTGCTGATACTGAAAACCTGACTATTTATTACAGACATGGCACGACAGGTTGGGATGAAGCCTTTCCTGATATGAACAAGGAAAAACTAACCGAGATCATTGCAACTGAAGTTATGCAAGGAATACTGCGTTTCTCTGTCGTTGGAAAAGAGGGCATGGAATTTATAGTAGAAGCCCGTGAAAGCCTAATGGAAGGTCATTGGATTCCTGTTTATACCAATATCATTGCAGATGGCGAATTCACGTATGAGGACTCTGATATAGAATATCTTCCCTCCAATTTCTACCGAATCATCAGGTCTGACTAACAGTTGCCATAATCAATATTTTGGGGCAATGTTCTCTTCACAATGACGAACAATATTCCCAATCTTTCAGATCATGTGAGAACCCAACTCCACGCCTTGGCACTCGACCGGGAAAATACCACACTGCTCTTGGCCATTTCCGGTGGAGCCGACTCCATGGCACTGCTGCATGCCTTGACCCCAATCGGCAAAACGCTCTGCCTGCACCTACACGCAGTTCACATCAACCACTTGATCCGCGAAGATGCCCAACAGGATGCCGATCTCGTCGCCGCGACCTGTCGCGAACACGAAATCCCATGCACATGTATCGCCCTAGATATACCCGCCGCCGCGAAACAAACCGGACAGTCACTAGAAATGGAAGCCCGCAAGCAACGTTATGACGCTTTCGCAGAAGTCTACCACCAAATTGAAGCGGATGCCCTACTCACCGCACACCATAGAAAGGATCAAGCCGAAACCATTATCCTCAACCTCACTCGTGGTTGCAGCCCCGCCGCTTTAGCTGGCATCCCCGCCGACACAACCCGTGAAGGGATGCGGATTGTACGCCCCCTGCTTGATGTCGACCGCAATCAAATCATGGCATACCTGCGAGTCCATAGCCTGACATGGCGGGAAGATGCAACAAACACCGACCGAACCTATCGCCGCAACGCTATTCGGCATAACATTCTTCCCGCTATGCGAAAACATCTGAATCCAAAACTGGACGAAGCCTTGCAGCGCTGCGCCAATATGGCAAAAGCGGACGAAGCCTATCTGCAATTTCTGACGCAACAACACGAACAGGCCGTAATTCCCCCGGAATCGCCGGATCAACTGAACCTCGCCAGTTACCGCAAGCTTCCCCAACCCTTGCGAACCCGCATGCTTGTGCGCTGGCTATGGCGACAGCAGCAGGTTTCCCCCGGCACGATGCACTTCGATCTCATTCAACAACTTGACCATCTGGCCATGGAAGCAACACCAGGCAAACAACTTCCCCTCCCCGGCGGCAAAACCGCGCAGCAGGCTTATGATCGACTCACCCTGCTAGTCCCCCAACCCCATAGTAATACAACGGCCACACCACCCCCGCGTTATGCTATCACCATACCGGGAACGACGACCATTCCTGAACTGGGTTGCCAAGTGACAGTAAGGCACGCGATCGGCTACACCAAAGAACCGATTACCAGCCCAGGCTTACTGCCGGCCTCTTGCCACATTCGCCTACCACAAGACGGTGAGAACCTGCACATTCGTACGCGACAAGACGGAGATCGGATACAGATGACCGGATCACCCGGACACTGCAAACTGCAAGACCTGCTTACCGACTGGAAAGTCCCCTCATTTGAGCGCGATCACATCCCACTGCTGGCAACAGAAAAGGATCTAATCTGGATCCCTGGCCTGCGCATCGCACAAGACTGGGCAGTCAGCACCACGAACGCCCCATCCCTCAGCATCCACATCACCCCAACCCAATTTTCTTCCGTGTCTTCCGCTTGTCCTCCATAGCTCCAAGAGCGGAGGAGGATGTCTTCCGCACTTTAACCTACGAAGCCCAGCAGCAATCATCCTGTCCCAGAATCATCCTGCCATCCTCCAGCCGCACCCCTCCTGGGAACGCCACGCTCCAGCGTAGCCCCCTCGCATCAGCCTACTGTCCTCGACCATCTATCTCCAATCTTACCCCCTCCATCCAACCTCGAAGCCTATCCGTTCTTTCTGTCCTCCATTTTTCT
>PXBF01000127.1 GCA_003567005.1 PVC group bacterium | reverse complement strand
CGTCAGCATGGATGATGCTTCTTTCGGAATGCGCGATCATCATCCCAAAATAGTCGTCAGCATGGATGATGCTTCTTTCGGAATGCGCAATGGAATCGCACACCGCAGGGCATGGGATCTGCTATCTGGTAATGCCTAATTTCGCGCTGTTTGTTTCCTTTGATAGAGAGGCGCATGGCTGGTGGGCTGTGGAGAAAGCTGAAATGCGGAAACGCTGAGATGCTGAAATGCGGAAATTGGGACTGATAGGCTCTGCGGCATCCTCGACTTTTCCCGCGATCAACATTTCATTGCTCGCTTATGCGCGACCCGCGAGCGATGAAGCGAATGGGGTACGTGTATAAGGTTTAGGCGTGTGTTTACATGCGGGATCAAGAGTGGATTTATGACTATTTGACAAGTATGCTGCTATTTAATGTTTTGACAATATGTTAACAGTCGTAGTAACATTTTATACGTATTGCATGCTTGTTATTAGTAGTTTTCCGGGGGTTAGGGTTGACAGGAGGGATAGCCATAAAAATGGAAAAATATTTTCATAGACGATTTCAGTTTATACCGGTTCTCGTTGGTGTTGTGATTGCCTTGGCATTTTCCTTGTCAAGCTATGTTGCGGCTGGTCCGACTCGCAGTCTGCAGGTATCCGGTCGATGGATCAACGGGATTGCGATGGTTGTGTGGGATGAGTATGGTTACGACGAATTGGCGGGTTATCGTGTTTACCGTATCTATGAAGATCAAAAGTCTGCCTTACAGGAAGATTGGATGCCGATTGATTTTACGCGATCTGGCGGGGCGTCGTACCAACTGGCTGACCCGTCAATCAAGGGGGCAGGCAAGGCGACTTATCAAATCAAGGGTCTGGTATGGGATGGCTCTGTTTTGGATTTGGGGGTTTGGGATGTTGCGTTTCCAGATCCCGAAGATGATGCTGTTTTTTTGCCTTTGCCTGCCCCTGAAGAATTGCGTGTGGAAATTGCCTCTGATATTCATCCGGAATCTGGGCCTGCGGTGAAAGTTCCAGTGGAGGAGCATGACATATATAGAGTTTATTTTTCCACCATTGCTGATGGTTTGGATTTGAGTGAGTCGGAAGTGGCGAATCTGGCCGCGAATGCCGAGCTTGCCATGCATACGGCGGGAGAGTCGGTTGCCTATTGGGTGGAAGACGATAATCTGCTTTTTTATGGCTGGCCTGTTACGAATCGCTATACGATCAGGAATTATTTCTGGATTGAGCCGGGTTCTGGAATGCACATGGACTCTCGGCTCACGGAAGACATTTCGATTTCGAATGATCAGACGCATGTCGGAAGTGCAACATTTCGCAATCGCGCCTTTCTGAATGTTGACGCCTTTGTTGAACTGCCGGATGATTTTTATTTCTGGTCTGGTTATACTGTGGGCAGTTCTTTTGATTATAGCGCCCCCTTGCCTGGTTATGCCACCAATGATGTCTCGTTCGAGGTGCATCTCCGGGGGTTTAACGAAAATCAAAATCATGCTGCCCATATTTTCTTGAATCAAGAGCCAGTCGGGCAGGTGACCTTCTCGCAGCGCGAAAAGGTTGCTTTGGAAGTTACGGGTGCTGGCGGAGCAGAGAATACATTACAGATTGAATCTACAGGAGCTTTAGGCAGTCTTTTTATTTTGCAGGCGTTTCGCGCTGAATATGAGCGATATTATACGCCGATTGATGGGCTTCTTTTGGCTGGAGACGGAGGGCATGGCCGTTTGTCAGCTGGTCGGTTTACGGATGCGATTGTGCTGGATATTACTGATCCCTTTCATCCCGTACGTATTTTGGGACCATCGGGTGTCATTTCACCTGATCATAGCTGGCCTGCGGATGCTGATACTGCATGGGCGTTTCGAGAGGTATCTCACTTGCCGGTTGTCCCATCTGTTGTGCCGGGTGGGTTTGGCAGTTGGATGCAAGACGCTACCAACCGGATCGATTATCTAGTGATTGCGCCGCGCGTGTTTGCTGAACCAGCAGAAGAGCTTGCTGCGCATCGAGCTAGTCTTGGACTACGCGTCCGCGTAGCTTATTTTGAGGATATTTGCGATGAATTTGCGGGTGGGTTACGCACCCCGGAGGCAATTCGGGAGATGCTGCTTTACGCGCATGATAATTGGGAAGAGCCGCCTTGGATGGTGGTACTGGGTGGGCGAGGACATACAGATTATCTTGATTTGCGTAATGTGGAGGCAAATCATTTACCACCCTTGCTGGGGTTTGATTCCCGGAATTTGCGGGCAGCCGATTTACTGTTTGCCGATTTGACGGGAGACGAAATTCCTGATTTGAGTATCGGGCGCATTTCGGTGCAAACGGAAGCACAATTTTTCGACTATATCCATAAACTGAAGGCATATGAAAATCTGGGAGACTCTCATAGTGAAGCATTGCTTGATGCATTATTTGTGGCCGATGATGCGGATGCAGGCGGTGACTTCGAGGCTTCCAATGCGATACTGGCGGATATTGCGCAGGCACGCTATAGCGTGGAAGCGGTTGGGTTGGATTCGCATACGCTGGCACATGTGCGTAACCGGACGCGGTCAGGTTTGACGGATGGCGTGGGAATGATCCATTACACGGGGCATGGTGCTCCGCGCAATCTGGCCGAGGAAAATATTTTGCATGTTGATGATGTGATGGGTATGGCCATGCATCCGCCTGTTCCGCTCTTGATCTCCTTGACTTGTTTGATTGCGCGTTTTGATATTGTGAGTACGGGATGGCAGTCCTTGTCCGAAGCATTGATTCGGAAGCCTAGTGGGGGGGCTTTGACTGTATATGCGCCGTCAGGGCTCTCCTATAATATATTTGCGATGGAAATGGGGCAGCAGTTTTATCAATTACATGCCTTGGATGGTGTTGATACGGTTGGACCTTTGCTAGCGCGTGCGCGGTATGAATTGGGACCCAAAACAGGGTTGGCGGCTGACGCATATCGCACGTATAACCTTCTTGGGTGCCCAGCCGTTAAACTGGTAGGAGGGCCGGGGGGAAATCCACCCAGCTGGATGACGAATCTTGCCCAATGGCGCTGGGAGCGTTTTTCTTATGAAGAGTTGGCTGATCCTGCATTCAGTTATGATGCTATTGAGCAATTCGTATCCGAGCATGGTATTCTCAGCATCGACCCTACGGAGCGTTTGCAAACACCGGATGCTGTGGATGATCTTCAAATCGATGTCACTTCGCTTGTCTACTGGACAGCCGAGACTGCGGCTCCATGGATCACGATAACGGATGGGGCAGTGGGGATGGATTCAGGACCCGTGACCTATAGCATTGCGGTTAATGAGGGGCCAGCCCGTGAAGGGGAAATCACGATCAGTGGTGGAGGCCAAACGCGCACGGTGACGGTTCAACAGGACGCGGCCATTTACACGATGACGTTTGATTCTGCGGGTGGCACATTGGTTGACCCGATCGTGCAAGGTGCAGGCACATCCGTTTTAGCGCCTGTTGCACCAATGCGCAGAGGTTATGATTTTGCGGGGTGGAGTCCGGCGTTGTCGGAGACCATGCCTTCCTTCAATCAAACGCATGTGGCGCAGTGGGAGCGAGTCATCTTTCCGGATGGCAATGTTGTGGCAGAACGTCGCGAGACATTTTGGTGGCCTGCGGTTGCGGACGCGACCTGGCATGAAATTCGGATCAACCGCAATGGTTCCACGTATGAATCGGTTTGGATTGAGGGGCAGAACACGTGGATCCCGCCTGTAAACGGTTTGCCGGGAGGTGATTATCAGTGGTGGGTACGAGGGTGGGGGCCTGAAGTTGGGCTCACGTCATGGTCTTCTGCGCGGACGTTTCGCGTTATGCACCAAGCACCTGGCGCATTGGCCTTGCTGGGGCCGATGGATGCACAAGATCGAAATGACCTGACGTTTCGCTGGCAGAAGGACGCAGATGCGACTTGGTATCACCTGTGGGTGAGCCATCCTAGTGGTGGAACATGGCATGATAGCTGGTATAGTATGGATGGAACGGGTGAAGGCTCTGCCGAGGTGCAACAGCATCCGGGTGGTCAATCATCTTGGTGGATGCGCGGTTGGGGGCCTGATGGTATGGGACCTTGGTCGGGTCCGATGACATTTTCGACGCCCGACCCAAGTCCGGCCAAGCCATCATTGGTTGAGCCGGCGGGGCAGGTTGATTCGCCGGTGACTTTTGTATATGAATCGGCGCGGGCGGAATGGTTTCGTGTTTTTGTTTCCAGTAATGGTAGACCAGTGATTGATCAGTGGACTACGTCTGCTACTTTGGATGAGCAGAATCTGGATACAGGCCATTACCAATGGTGGGTCGGTGCCTGGAATGAAAGCACAGGACAGGTTGTTTGGTCAGATGCAGGTGTTTTTTGGATTCCTTAAGAGGTGTTTCATATGGAAGAGATTGACGGTAAAAAGTATCAGGTGTGTGGCAAAGTTGTTGTGCGCAAAATTGGTGATGAGACACTGCTTGTACCGGTTTCCGGGGTAGCATCCGGAGGGCGTGTTTTTCCCCTGAATGAGACGGCTTTGTTTATATGGTCGCGCGTTACAGAGGGCAAAACATTTGGTGAAACCGTACATGCGTTAGCAGAAGCGTATAGGGTTGAAGAAACAGAGGCGCATGAAGATTGCAACCGTTTTATTGCGTTTTTGGTTTCGGAGAACCTCTTGGAGGAAGAAAAGGTATGAGTTGCCAGTTAGAAAAAGATAAAGCTATTGATTGGCTTGTCGGGTTGCACAAGAAAGCGCGTGCTGCGCGTATCCCTCTCGTTGCGCATTTGGAACTTACGAGTCGATGCAATTTGCGCTGTCAACATTGTTATCTTGGTGATCAGCTGGAGCAGCAACGCAAGCGCAGCATGGAGCGTGACACGGCTGCCGTGTGCAAGTCGCTGGATGAGTGGGCTGCGGCGGGTTGCTTGCAGCTTGTGATATCCGGTGGGGATCCGATGATGCGCCGTGACTTCAAGGAGGTGTATGCGCATGCTGCGAATCTGGGTATGTTTATCACCGTTTTCTGCGATGCCATTCTGGTAAGTGATGCGATTATCAGTCTTTTTGCGGAATATCCGCCGCGCTCGGTTGAGGTCAGCATCTACGGGGCCACGGCCGAAACGTATGAGAAGGTGACGCAGGTTCCGGGATCACACGCATTGGCTTGGAAAGGCATACACCGATTGCTGGATGCGGATGTGAGAGTTGTTTTGAAGACGGTTCTGTTGACGCTGAACGAGCATGAGTTGGGAGACATGCTTGCACAGGCAGAAGCAGTTGGTTGCTCGTTTCATTACGATGCGGCCATTTTCCCTTGTCTACCAAACGATGCGAAGGGGGATCCACTTGCTCTGCGAGTAGCACCTGAGGTTGCAGTAAAATGGGATTTAGCCTTGCCCGGGCGAGCTGAAGGTCTTGCCAAGCGAATCGAGGAATTTCGCGATTTACCCGATTCAGATACTGTGTATAATTGCGGTGCAGGTGTTAGTTCTTTCTATGCGGATCCATATGGTGTATTGTCACCTTGTTTGATGACGACTAAGCTCCAGTATAAGCAGGGAGAACGCAGTTTTGACGAGCTATGGCAGGGGGATTTGGCGGAGATTCGTCAATTGCGTCGCAAGAAGAAGCCGGGAGAGGGGTGTTTGACAGGTCCTATGAAGGGGGCTTGTACGCATTGCCCAGCAATCAATTTTTTAGAGACGGGTGACGAGGAAGAAGATTCGGCCTACATGCGGGATGTAGCAAAATTGCGTTACGATGCGGTAATGCATAAAACAAAAGGGAAAGTTCATGAGTGATAAGCATGACATGTCGGCAAGCGAAGATCAGGCTTCAAAATTGCCCTATACCAAGCCCAGCGTAAAGCGCATCGATCTTGCCTTGGCGGAGACGCTTTCGTCGGGATGCAAGGTGGCGGGCACGCAAGAGTGCCAGCCGGGGGGGGACGGAGAATTCGGCGGTACAACCTCTGAACTTGGTTCATGAGTCATTGTTTTGCTGGCACGCTAGCGATTGGTCCGGTCTCTTTTCTGCTCCAAAGCGAGCAGCCTTTTTCATATGCTCGATGGGCGTATCGACCCTTTTGGCAGGCTCATGCATGTGATCATGGGACGGTTTGTTTGCCGGTTCGAATAGGCCTAGGCGACGTTACCTTGCCGGTTGCGGAGCCGGTATATGCAGCGGGTGAGCATTGGGCGTATTATCGTCAGAATGATCACATGCTTTTTATGGTGCATGCGAACCGGTGGCGGGCAGGCATAACATGCAAAGTTGACTGGGCGATGTCATCCTGCCATTTATGCGTAGATGGCAGGATGACTGAAGCGCCGTTGCGGTATCCGTTAGATCAGATTCTGACGTGGGGGATGCTGGGAAAATGTGGTGGGGTGTTGCTGCATGCGGCGGGCGTTGCGCACGATGGGGTCGGGTATGTGCTGGCGGGGCGCAGTGGGGCGGGCAAATCCACGCTTTCAGGATTTTGTCATGACGCGGGCTGGGATATTTTGAATGATGACCGGGTGATTGTGCATCCGGATCCTGCGACGGGCAAGTGGCTTTTGTCGGGGACGCCGTGGCATGGTACGGGAAAATATGCGAAGAACCGGACGGTTCCATTAGGGGGCGTGTACTTGTTGCAGCAGGATACAGAAAACGTCGCTGAGGACATTGCGCTTCAAGAGGCGCGGTATCGTTTGATGGATGTGGCTGGGATTGCGTGGTTCGAGGAAACGTGGTCGCAGCAGGCCTTGGATGCGCTTGTGCGGCTGACGGAGGAGGTGCCGGTGCGGCGGTTGCGATTTACGCGATCGGCCGATGCGGTCGAGGCGTTGGGAGGTTAACCGCGAATTGAGGTTCTGATAGGCTCTGCTGGGGGGGGAACCGCAGAAGACGCAGAAGGACGCAGAAGGTTTGCTGGTAGGCTCTGCTGGTTTTAACCGTCCCGACCTCTTGCAGAGTCGGGATGCGAATTATGCGAATTATTTTGGTACGGGTACAGGTTCTGCGGTCTGTAGTCTGTGGTCTGCGGTCTGTAGTCTGTGGTCTGTTGTCTGCAGTCTGTGGTCTGCAGTCTGATTTTGAACCATAGGCGGCGCAGGGGGCGGGTGAAGTAGAAGATGAGTCCGAAGTATCGGGCGGAGCGGGTATTGAGGCGGATCGTTTTTTGATTTCGGATAACGCAGCGAGCGGTTGCCAGGATATCGTCTACGGGGATAGTCGCATAGCCCTTCAAGGCGGCATCCCCGGTGATAAGGGCGATGTTTCGTTTGTGTCTGAAGCGGATGATGCGATGTAGAATGAGGCGTTCGTGTTGCGGGAATAAGACAATCGAACCGATTTTAGGGGGTGCGATTTTTGCAGCATCCATTTGAACGAGATCGCCGTTGCTGATGGTAGGGTTCATGCTGGGCCCGAATGCACGGATGTGTAAGGAAAAGTATTGTTTTATCAGATCGGTGATGATAAAAGCGCTTTGATAAGAAGGGGGATTTCCCATATGTTGTTGTTTCTGCATACAGATAAAGGTTGAGTGATTCCGTAAGAGAGGTCAAATATGAAAACACAGTTCCTCGCCTGTTGGGTTTGTAAAAAAAATTTTTGGCGGTTCCTATTATCCTGTATTGTATTCAGTCTTAGCATGGGGCTAACAAATGCACATGCGACGGGCGAGGCCGTGATCGCCAATATGATTGGTCGGGCGACGGCGCGTTTACCGGATGGGCCCGTACATGAGGGCAAGACGCGTCAGGTCGGTTTATTCGAAGGCAGTAGCATTGGTGAGACCGCCCGTGTGCAGACCGGGCGCGACGGGCAGTTGTGTGTGGTGTTATCGCCCGGGGCTATTTTGTGTGTAGCACCCGGCACCATCTTGCGGTTTGACCGCTTGCGTCAGACGTCGCGCGGATTGCCACGGAGCGAAGAGGATCTGGTGCGTCAGATTCATATCACCCTTGAACAGGGTCGCATTCTGTTACACGCAGGCCCGCCCACGGCTGTTCTGGACATGCGCGTGGTGACAGAGCATGGTGTTGTGGAAGCGAATGGTGGTACGTTTTCGGTGGCGGAGCGACCAGACGGGTCATGGGCGGTATTCAATGAGGCCGAAGAACAGAATGTGATCCCTGATGGCGGGGAACCGCTTTTGTTGCGGGGGAATGCTTCGGCGATACTCGGGCGCGGTGAAGACGGAGAGGCTTTTGCGCGGCTGGATGATTCGCTGATCGATTCCGCGTTACGCGAGTATGAAGTGTGCGAAATATTTTTTACGGATCTTTCGCAGTTTTTCATGGATCCGTTACGATTTGACCGCAGCGGTTTGGCGCAATGGATTGGGGGGGCGGATGCCAGTATCGATTTTCTTGGGGGTAGCGTCGCTACACTTGACGTGAGCCCGTCTTTTCGTCCGGTTCCCGTGGGGAGCGTGCGTCCGCAGTCACCTACGCCGGGCGAGCCCGGTGCTGGTGGTCGTTGGGGCCATCGTCGGATTTGGGACTGGTACGAACAGATTGGACCGATGAAGGGGTTTACGTACATACCACGTTATGCGGTAAATTCGGTTGAGATGTGGATGGAAGACACGTTTGATACAGACATCATTGATGAAGAACTTGGATGGGCGCAATCCTCTGGGTATACATCGGTGCGGGTTCCGTTGCAGTATGCGGTGTGGGCAGATGACCCAGACGGGTTCATGGACCGGTTTGAAGCATTTGTGGAGTTGGCTGGCGGGCATGGCCTGCGTGTCGTTCCGGTGTTGTTTGACGATCTGAGTCTAGGTGGAGATATGCCGGTTGTTGGTCCCCAGCCGGACCCGATTCCGGATGTGCATAATTCCCGTTGGTTACCGAGTCCCGGATTGGAAGCGGTTGAGAACCGTGAATTGTGGGCGTCTTTGGAAGAGTATGTTACGAGCGTGATTCGCGCGTACCGGCGCAGCGATGATGTATTGTTCTGGGACTTATATGATGTGGCAGGTGCGATAGGAGAATGGGAAACGTCGCTGCCCTTAATGGATCAAACCTTTTTGTGGGCGCGCGCCGTAGATCCCAGCCAACCGCTTGCGGTTTCGGCCTGGACACGCTTTGGCAGTGCGAAGAGTACGCGTAAGTTGGAACGTTCGGATCTGATTACCTTCCAGAGTTATGATACGCCGGAACAAGTGGAAGCACTTCTGGTTCTTTTGCGCAGGCATGATCGTCCGATTGTTTGTGTTGGGTGGCTGATGCGTCAACGGGGTAATGATTTCGACTCGATGTTGCCATTGTTTGCCAATCACCGGATCGGTTGGTTTAATCGTGGCTTGGTGAATGGGCGGACACAGCTTTGGCTGCAGCAACCAGATCTGCGGCAGCCGGATGACCCGGAGCTTTGGCAGCATGATGTGTTTTATGAGGACGGTGAACCTTATCGGCGTGAAGAAATCGAAATGATCAAAGCCTTTACATTCGGGAGTGAGTAATATGAAGCGTTTTCTTTTATCCGTTACTTCCTTGCTTTTGCTGATTGCCGCACCCGTACTGCTGGCTGAAGATATGTACAGTTCGGGGTTTTACTCGCGTGGTCCGGCAGCGACAGATTATCTGGATCGTGATGATGCGCTCATGTCGCCAGAGTATCTAGCTATATCCCCCAAGTGGGCTTTGGTGCCGCGTTTGACATTAACAGCTTCCTATGAAAGCAATCCGACGCTGAATGCGGAAGCGGCAGGGCGCGAAGATGCAACCACGATGTATCTGGTTCCCGGCCTGTTGTTGATGTATGGTCGTCGGCATCATAATCATTTGTATTTGGATTCCGGTTTGATTATCCCGTTGCATTCCGAAACGGATGGAATCAGCGAAAAGACGAGTTTCATGGTAGCGGCGGGCGGGGTATTTCTAACGGGCCGGAGCCGGTTTCATGGACGGCTTGGCTACCGGCGTATCGAGAATGTTGATACGCTTGTGGGAGCACGTATCGTGCGGGATGACTATCTTGGTGATGTGGCAGTAGAGCGGCGTGTGTCCCGCAAAACGAGTTTAGGGGCAGTAGCCAACGTCGGTCGTTTCGAGTTCGATAATGATGCCTATACCGACTACTGGCGTTACTACGCTGCTGGCCGTATGTACTATCGCGTGTTTCCGCGAAGCGATATGTTTTTGCAGGCGGGAGCGGGTCGGGATCGCTTGGACGGGGATGCGCGTTTTCAAGGGGATGCCGATTTTTATGATGTTTCGCTTGGTTTCCGTGGTCAGCAAAGTCCCAAGACCTCTTTAGGTGGTACGGTTGGTTACCGTTGGCGCGAAGCGCGATACGATCAGGGACGCGATGTGGAGAACTACATTGCATCCTTACATGCCAGTACGACGCCTTTTGGATTCACGCGGTTTAGGGGGGAGTTACGCACCGATATTCGTCCGGCTGTTGCTTCGCGTGGTTTTACAACGGTTGACCAGCGCGGTACGTTGGGCGCTTCACGCCGCATCATGACCGAACGCTTGCGCGGGCAGATCGCTTTCTTTGCGGGACAGGTGGATTACTATGGCTCGCGTGATCAATCTGCCGCCACTGATGATCAAGCTGAGGTCATATATGACAACCGCAGAGATGAATATTGGGGCTACAGTTTGGGGCTGGACTGGTGGGCACAATATAATTTTTCGTTTGGAATCTCGTATTCCTACTTTGAGAACAATGGCGCACGCAATGCCAGTCGGGATATACGTGATTTGACATCTTATGACAATGGCCGCTGGGGTATCCGCGCGAGCTGGAATTATTAGAGATTGTCTGTTTTTTTTCGGGTACATGCCGTCGCAAGACAGCATATGCGTCTTGCAGGAATGATTGTTATGCAAAGAGTTGGTGTAAAACCTTATCGGTTGATTAAGGTTTTAGCAGTATTCGTGCTTCCCATATTGTTTACAGGTTGCGCGCGGTTTAGGACGCAGTCGCATGCTGAATTGCTTGCCGAAAGTTCGGGATTGTCGGTGGTGCCATCGATGGTTCGTCTGCAAAATGGTCAAGAGACAGTTGTCTTTTCCTTGGCAGATTTGGATATGCCGGATGAAGCAATTCCACTGGAGTGGGATGTCTCTGATCCATCACTAGGCAGGATTGTGACGAGCAGTGCGCAAAGGGCAGTGTATCGTCGTTCCGCACAGGCAGGCGATAATCACATCATCGTGCAGGATCAGCTTGGAAATGCCGGACATGTTATGATACGGCAGGAGGCGCTCAGCGAGGAGGCAATGGCGATTGCGCGGGCGACCGGTACCGATTCTCTGTTGGCAGTGGATCTGGCGATCGTGTTTGACTCTGAAGCGGGGGTCGGACAAGACACGGATGATGATACCATACAAAGGGAAGTAGATCGATCAGATGTGGACTTGCCAGAGGATGGCGAAACCGTGGAGGCGCAGCAGGAAGAGTCTGCGCTCGTGGATGGCCTAGATACGGAAGGGGACGCTGAAATACCTGTTCTCGAAGAAGATGCATCAGGCATGCATGCTACGTACAGGCTGTCTGTGGGGGATCAGATATCGATCGAGGTATTTCGTGAGCCCGAGTTTTCCGGTACCTTTCAAATTGAGTCGGGTGGTATCATTCGTCATGCTTTTATGGGGCGAATCCGGCTGGCTGGCAAGACGGTTCGAGATGCCGAGGAGCATTTGCAATCCTTGCTCGATGAGCGATATCTTGTTAATCCGCGCGTGACGGTACGCGTTTTGGCATCACAAACAGCGCAAGTTACGGTTTTGGGAGAGGTCAAGAGTCCGGGGGTGCATGAGATACCCTTTGATGAGTCGGTGACGCTTTTGCAGGTGATTGGTGCGGCCGGTGGCTTTACGGATCTGGCTAGTGTAAACAGGGTGCGGATTATGCGTGAGGAGGATGGGCGGCAAAGGCGCTTACGTGTGCGTGTATCGCGCATTATCGCAGGCCGAGATGCAGATGTTCCCATCGAGGCAAATGACGTGATCATGGTGCCGCAGAGCTTCTTCTAAAGAGGAATTTTCGCAATGAAGAGTGAGTATGTATCGACAGATAGAACGGATGTAGCTTCCACGTCGGCAACGGGCTTGCCGGACTGGCGTGAAATCTTAACGATTGTGATTGAGCGTTTCTGGTATGGGTTAGCGGCTGCGGTGGTGGTTTTTCTGTTTGTCTATGTCCAGATGCAGCGCGCCATTCCGTATTATCAAAGCACAGCGGTACTCATGGTGGAGGTTAACCAACCGCGTATTCTCGATCACCGTGAAATTGTTCAGTCGGATGTGCGTAGTTTGGATTATTTCAATACGGTTATAAATCTTTTGCATAGTCGGCAAATGATGGAGGCGGCCCTGGTGCGTAGCGGGCTTGCCGATGACAACAGGCTTTTTCCGGATGTGACGGTTCCGCTGAGTGCGAAGGCATCACGGGCCTTACGTTATGTTCGCATTACGCCGGTTGATCGTTCGCGTCTGATCCGGATTCATGTGGAGCACACGAATCCTGATGTTGCGAGTGATTTAGCCAACGCTATGGCACATTCGTATATCCAACAGGATCTCGACAACCGTATGCAGACTTCCATGCAAGCGGTGGAATGGTTGCGTGAGCGTGCAGATGAGTTGCGTGAGAATCTTGAAGTAGGGATGCTGGCATTGCAGGAGTATCGGGAAGCAGCAGAATCAGTATCGCTTGAAGAAGATCAGAACATTGTGATTGCAAAACTCAAATCCTTGAATACGAGCTTATCTTCCGCGCAGGCGGAAAGGATAACGGCCCAGAGCGAGTGGGAAGCGCTACAGGAGCAGCTCGATGCGGGCATTCCCCGTTACCGGATCGCCACGCAGCTCGATGATAGCCGGTTGCAAGAAATAGGATCCGAGCTACATCGTCATCGTCAGCAATTAGGGCGTTTACGGCAACGCTATCGTGATGATCATCCGGATATGCAAGAAGCGTTGCAGGAAGAGGCCGCATTGCTGGAGGCATTTGAGGATGCCTTCTTGACCGCCAAGCATGCGGTGGAAAGCCGCTACAATACGTTACGCACGCGCGAGCGCAATTTGTTGCAGGCTTTACGGGATCAGGAACAAGAAGCGTTTCGTTTATCGCGGCAACTGGTTCAATATACTGATCTTCGGCGTAATGTCGAGGCCGAGCAGGAAATCTATGAATCTGTGATTTCGCGCATGAAGGAGGCGAATGTGGCGGACACCCTTCCGACTGAGCTGATTCGTATTGCCGAGGAAGCGCGCCCGGCGGGCAGTCCATTTCGGCCCAATCGTCCGCGCACGCTGATGCGCGGAGCGGGCATGGCCGTTGTGGCTGGTTTCGGGGTGGTTTTTCTTCTCTATTATGCGGATCATCGTTTCCGTCGTAACGAGGAGGTTGAACGTGCGCTCGGTGTGCCCGTGTTGGCATCGTTACCGATTATTCAGGGCAAAGATATTCGCGAGCGCGGATTGGCTTCGTATTTGTATCCGACGGGTGAAGTTGCGGAGGGTTTTCGCACGCTGCGTGCCATATTGGGAATGAATCCTGCGATGGACAATACCAAAGTATTGCTTGTAAGCAGTTCCCAGCCATCCGAGGGGAAATCGTTGATTTCTGTGAATCTGGCCACCAGCTATGCACAAGATGGTCGCCGGACGCTGCTTATTGGTGGTGACTTGCGTCGGCCTGCGTTCCGCAAGATCTTTGCAACGCAAGACAAGGAGAGTGGTTTGTCCGAGGTTTTGGGAGAGGGAAAGGCTTGGCAGGATCTTTTGCAGACGGGGGAAATTCCGGGGCTTGATGTTTTGTCGGCTGGCCAGAAAGGCGATCGTCCGGCAGAGATGTTAGGCGGGTATGTCTGGCCCCGCGTGCTAGAGGAAATGCGAGCTGCATACGATCGGATCATTATTGATGCACCTCCTGTTCTCGGCGTCAGTGATACGCTGGTATTATTAAAAAATGTGGATGCTGTGCTGTTTGTCGTGCGCTACGGGCTCACGCATAGTCTTGGTGCCGGTCAAGCCATGCGCCGCATCAAAGCAAGTGGTGTACCTTGTGTCGGTGCAGTCATGAATGGGGTAGATTTGCGATCACTGGCGAATTACTATTATTACCGCCGCTATGGCGGGTATGCGTATCATCATTATACCCAAGCTGGTAATCCTGATGATACCGTTGACGTAGAGCAAAAGGCGCAACGCGGGTTTCGGGGAGCTTGGAAAAGACGTCGTGCTCGCAAGTCTAGTGGTGCGAAAGGATAAGATGGTAACTACGGTTGCCCCTTTAGGCAACGTTTCCCCCATGAGGTGTGATTTATGCTCTTGCAGCGATATCATGGATGGCTTTTGCAGGTTTTTCTGCTGATCATATTGCTTGTCACAGCGGGGGCAGATGCAATCTTGCAGTTTCATGGGTTCTCGTTTCCTCCTCATGTGTTACGACTGACGAGTATTTTGCTTTTGTTTTTTCTTTTGCTTGCTGTCGGGTGGGGTCGGAAAAGGATTTTATCGGTTATCCTGCTTGGCATGGGAAGCGGCATTTGGGTTGGTCTTCCGTTGCTTTACAGTACCAATGCCTCGTATGAATGGCGTGAAGGTGTTGGTTTGTTTCCCGTTTCGCATATTGACTGGTTGCCTGCATCCACATTCAGAAGTGGAAGCATGGTGGCTATTTGGATGGCACTGGCTGTGGTTGGTGTGGTTGGCACGGTTGTACATCTGTCCGCACGCTATCGTACCTATTTACTGATCGCCATCAACGGTCTGGCATTTGGGATTGCATTGTGGGTGTTGAATCAGCGTTTGGAGCCGCGGGCGTTTCCCGTGTATCCTTGGACGGGTTGGTTTGTTAACCCGAATCACTATGCTGCATTTGCATGTCTGATGTTTCCGGTAGCAGTCGCGATGGGACTACAAGTGCATCGTAATGCCAAAAGCAGGGGGCGGTTGTCTAGTCCTGCGCCGCTCTTTTATATTCTTGCCGGAATCTTGTGTTGGAGTGTGTGGGTGGTGCAGTCGCGCGCTGGAATCGGTATTCTTTTTCTGCAGTGGATTGGGATTCTGGTTGGATTTGCATACGAGCAGATGCGCTTGACTGAAGGGAGAAGCATTTGGTGCGTTTTCAGGCTCCGAAGTCCTTTCGATCGATTACCATTTCATGTGCCGGTGGTAGGGGCTATTTTATCGCTAGTCGTGGCCTGCGCGTTTGTCGTCAAGCAGGCAGTCGAAAGAAATGTCGTTGGGGATTTGGCTTTTCGCTGGCTTGTGGTTCGGGATGTGCTGCGCATGCTGCGCACGCGTCTGTGGTGGGGTATGGGGCCAGGATCCTTTGCGGCGGTGTTCCCGTATTATCAGTCGGATGAAATCGGGCAGCACTATTTTCACCATGCCCACAATGACCCTGTACAATTTCTGGCAGAATGGGGCTTGCTGGGCGCGCTGGCGCTTGGTGCTGGTCTATGTCTACTTCTGTTGTCGGGGGCTGTGCGCAAGCGGCTGACGACGACCGATATAGGTTGTGTTGCCAGTAGTGGATGGTTGCGGTGGGGTGTGATACTGGCGCTAGCTGGTGTTTTCTTTCATAGTTTGGTTGATTTCCCGTTTCAGCATCCGTTTATTCTTTTGTTATCTTTTTTGTTGTTCGCTATGCTCCGAAAGCCTGTGGACACAGAAGATGAAACGCTCCTGCGGGACGCTTTTTAGCGGTTTCATGCAGGGGAATAAAGCATGTTTTGGCCAAAGTCAGTGCATAACTGACGGGCACGGAGTGTGCCCGGGGGAAAAAGCTGAAATGCTGAAAAGCTGTTGGGCTTTGCTGGGGGAACCGCAGAAGACGCAGAATACGCAGAAGGTTGCTGGTAGGCTTTGCTGGGGGAACCGCATCCGCCTTTGCTGCTACGCATGCGACGGCTTGACAGGGAATGACAAAGAAAACATGGAAGCACAAAGACTGCTGTGGAAAGATCGGGACAGGAAAAAGTGTTAGTTAGTTGCATATATCATGTAATATGCAGGTTGTGAATGCGAATATCAAAAGATTATTGTGTTTGCCCGATGCTGGGGTAGAGAGCTTTTTTCTTTGGGGATCGCGGCAAGCTGGCAAAAGCACGCTGTTACAGGCTTCCTATCTGGATGCGCGTAGGATCGATTTGTTGCAGACGGAGGTATTGCACCGATATGCAACCGCCCCGCATACCTTGCGGGAAGAACTTCTGCAGTCGGAGACGTCTTTTGTTGTGGTGGATGAAATTCAAAAGGTTCCTGCTCTCCTGGATGAGGTTCATTGGTTGATTGAGAATCGTAATGTTGTGTTTGCCCTTTGCGGGTCGAGTGCCCGGAAGTTGAAGCGCGGTCATGTCAACCTTCTTGGCGGGCGTGCGGTTCATTACGAGCTATTTGGATTTTCAGCCCGTGAGTTGGGTGATTCGTTTGATTTAGAGCGTTTGCTTAATCATGGTACCTTGCCGCGTATGTACCAATCGGAGCGTCCTAAGCGCCTTTTGCATGCATATGTAGCTGATTATTTGAAAGAAGAGATCATGGATGAGGGGCTTGTCAGGCATTTGCCGCCTTTTTCGGGTTTTCTGCATGCGGCAGCTTTAAGCGATACAGAGCAAGTCAATTATACCAATATTGCTCGCGAGTTGGGTGTGTCTCGGGAAGCGATCCGTGGGTATTTCGATATTTTGTGTGATACGCTTATTGCCAGAATGCTGCCAGCTTACCGGAAACGCCCCAAAAGGCGCCTCTCGGTTGCAGATAAATTCTACTTTCATGATGTAGGGGTGGTGAACTATCTGGCGCGGCGAGGTGTCGTCCAGTCGGGATCGGAGTTATTTGGCAAGGCGTTCGAGAATTGGGTGTTTCACGAATTGTGCTGTTATAATGCCTACCGGGAGCGATTTGCTGTATTGCATTACTGGCGGTTGAGTACTGGGGTGGAAGTTGATTTCATTGTCAATGACATGGCTTGTGCGATTGAATGTAAATCGTCATCGCATGTGCATCATGCGCATCTGAAAGGGTTGCGTGAGATCAAGGTTGAGCATCCTGCGGTTGGTCGGCGCATTGTGGTTAGTTGTGTGCCGGTAAGTCGGAAAACGGAAGATGGGATTGAAATTCTTGGTGTGGCGGATTTTCTGGATGCACTTTGGGGGGGAGATTTGTTTTAACCGCGTCCCGACCTCTTGCAGAGTCGGGATGCGATTTTTATTTGGGCTTTGGGGGGAGGGGTAACAAATTTAGGTTGAGAAGATAATGGATGAGACGATAAATAATGATTGGGATTTGGTGATACGACCGCATGGGCGGTGGTTCAACTTGCAGTTGGAAGATTTGTGGCGGTATCGGGATCTGGTATTTTTGTTTGTCCGTCGCGATTTTGTGGCGCAGTTCAAGCAGACCATTTTGGGGGCATCCTGGTTTGTGATTCAGCCTTTGCTGACCACGATTGTTTTTGCGATTGTTTTTGGTAATCTGGCGGGTCTCAGTACCGACAATTTGCCTAAAATGCTGTTCTATCTCAGCGGAAATGTGATCTGGCTCTATTTTTCCAATGTACTGACTGCATCGTCGAATACGTTTGTAGGCAATGCACATCTTTTTGGGAAGGTGTATTTTCCGCGATTAGCTGTCCCGGTGTCATTGGCGATTTCGAATTTGATCAAGTTTGGATTGCAGGTAGGATTTTTCCTGGCGTTCTGGGTCTATTATGCGCTGATTGGTACTGATATCCGGATGACGCCGGTAGCCTTATTATTTCCTTTTCTCGTGCTGATTATGGCTATGCAGGCCTTGGGGCTGGGGATCTTGTTCAGCTCGATGACGACGAAGTATCGGGATTTGCGGTTTTTACTCGAATTTGGTGTGCGCTTGGCCATGTATGCTACGCCGGTGATTTTTCCGCTTTCCAGTGTGACGGGTGGACGTCTGCGCCTGGTATTGTTGGTGAACCCGATGACGCCGATTATTGAAACCTTCCGGCTGGGGTTTTTAGGCGAGGGAATCTTTCATTGGGGATGGCTGGGGTATAGTGCCGGGTTTGGGGTTGTGGCGTTGCTGGTAGGGGTAATCGCGTTCAATCGCATCGAACGAACGTTCATGGATACCGTTTGAGGGAGATGGTTAACCGCAGAAGACGCAGAATACGCAGAAGGTTGCTGGTAGGCTTTGCTGGGGGAACCGCAGAAGACGCAGAAGGACGCAGAAGGTTTGCTGGTAGGCTCTGCTGGGGGAACCGCAGGGCAACCTGGCAATGGTTGCCTGTCGAAGAGGAACACGCCGCATGCGTGAAGCCTCTCTGGGTAAGGACTAGTCAACCGCCCGGTAGTGAAATGACT
>PXBF01000150.1 GCA_003567005.1 PVC group bacterium | reverse complement strand
TGCGAAGCGCATATCGTGTCTCTCGTGGGCAGGCAGAATGTTCAGAAAATGAAGGTCGGGGGCTGCCACCTTTACCATGGCGTCCAGGGTTCGGGCGCGTTAAAGGAATGGCGGCTGAATTATCTAGCTGTACAGACGGCCCCAGCATAAGCGGCATTCGTTACATGCATTTGTGGCTCGTCTTATGGCAGGAGCGATGGTTCCAGTATGCGGGTACATTAAGGGGAAGACACCGCACTGCTTCGCCTTGCACGCGGCAAAAGTGAGATCGCCCGAAGCATACTCAATGCAAAAGAGGACTTTCATGGTGGAAAAGACTAACCGCTGTTTCAAAAATGAACTAGTCCGATAGTCGGATATGCAGGAGCAGTCCAGTATGAAATATTCACTCTCCATTCGGCAAAAAGTAAGGAGTGGCACCCTGCCGCTGTCGTTGCAGTATATTTGTAATTGGCTGGTGCGTTGGAAGCACGAACCAGCTTGTTTCTTCAGGGAATGGTGGATTGCCTTTCAGTATCATCGTGTGTGGCGGCAGTCGTTCGAAAAGGCGACAGAGCCACTTGATCAAGGAAATCCCTGGCTGGCAGGAAATGTCATTGCTTTTTTGAGGGCGGAAGTAAAGCCTTTCCATACCGTGTTCGAGTGGGGTTCAGGATCGTCGACCTTTTTTTGGGCGGCATATGCTGCTCAAGTTGAAACCATTGAGCATGATCCCGCATGGCATGATAGAGTGCAAAAGGTTCTGAGTCTGAATCAGATCCGGAATGTGCATGCCGTTTGTGTGCACCCGGAAATCAGCAAAAGGGAAGGGAACGCTGCAGATCCGAATAGCTTCTCGTCTCATCGTCCAGAATGGGATGGATACCAATTCGAGCGCTATGTTACAATTATTGAAGACTTCGCAGACAGCTCATTTGATTGGGTCTGTATAGATGGTCGCGCGCGACCTTCCTGCCTGCTGGCAGCCAAACCTAAAGTGAAGCCCGGCGGTTGGATGATGCTCGATAATTCGCGGAGGGATCATTACCAGTCTGCGTTGCGTGGCTTCGCAAGCTGGCGGCACGTTCGTATAAGCGGTCCAGTTTGCGGTAGCCGGAGTTTTGTTGAAACACTGTTCCTCCAAAAGCCAAACGTGAAAAAATTGAAGGTAGCAACCTGATGGGAACCCAATGCTCCAGAAAACAGCTTCGACTAGCGGTGGTGATCTCTCACCCGATCCAGCATTTTGTGCCTTTGTTCGTTCGTTTGGCTCAACAGAACGATTTTGACCTTCGCGTTTTCTATTGCTGTGATTGGGGCGTGAAAGAGTACTGCAATCCTGGATTTGGCGAGAACTTCGCCTGGGATATCCCTATGTTGGAAGGATACGAATACGAGTTTTTGCCCATTACGCGTAGGCCTGAGGCACTTACGTACAGCCAAGTCGATAATCCAGAAGTTGGCAAACGTCTGGATGATTGGCAGCCGGATGCGGTCTGGGTGCATGGCTACGGGCATAAGACCTCTTGGAGGGTAATGCGTTGGGCAAGAGGTCGAGCCCGTGTTTTATATTTTGGTGATTCAGAACTTTTGTCGGCTCGTTCATTGAAAGCCCGGATCCTGAAACGTCTGGTGCTACCCCATTTTTTTGCGCGTTGTGATGGATTCATGACGATTGGCGACCAGAACGAAGCATACTACCGCCATTATGGTGTTCCCCGGCATAAGTTTTATCGTGGCAGCTTTCCAATTGATTCCAATCGGTTTACCGAATCCATCGGCTCTTTGTCGCCAGATGATCGTGTCCGATTGCGCGAGGAGTTCGGTTTGCTGCCAGACGCACATGTGATCCTGTTTGTGGGCAAGCTGATCGATATCAAGCGCCCACTCGATCTTGTCGAGGCTATTGCCCATATTTCATCAGAGAAAGTTCAGGCCTGCTTTGTTGGAAGTGGTCCGCTTGAAACAGTGGTTCGAGAAAGGGTGGCAGGATTAGGACTGGAACAGCGCGTGGTATTCACTGGTTTTGTAAATCAATCCCGCATGCCGGAGGTGCTCTGGCTAGGGGATATATTGGCCATGTGTTCCGAAAAAGACCCACATCCGTTGGCCGTGAGTGAAGCGATGGCGGTTGGCAACGTTATCCTGGCTAGTGACCGGGTCGGCTGTGTGGGGCCTACGGATGCGGCGCGACAAGATGAGAATGCTATTGTTTATCCCTGCGGCGATGTTGAGGCTCTTGCATCGTGTATCGAGCAGTTGGTCGCGCAGCCTGATAGGTTGCAACAAATGCGTCAGCGCTCCGTGGAGTTGTCGCGTACGCAGGATGTGGAAGTGGCAGCCGCAGCAGTTCGTCGATTCATGAGAGATCTCGCCCATGGATAAAGGCAAAGTTAGTGTCGTGATCCCCGTGCGCAACCGTGCGGACCTACTGCGGGATTCTATTGCCAGTGTCGCGGCCCAGTCGTATCGCCCGATTGAACTGATCATCGTTGATGACGGTTCAACTGATGAGACGGGGGCTGTTGCCGACCAATTGGCGAAAGAATACGGGAGCTGGGTGCAGGTGCTGCATCAAAATGCCTCGGGTGCGGGGCGGGCGCGCGAAGCTGGGCGCGTTCGTGCTTCGGGTGAGTTTATCCAATATCTGGATAGCGATGACCGGTTGTTGTCCCAAAAGTTCGAAATGCAGGTTAACACTTTACATTCTAACCCTGCATGCGATATTGCCTACGGCATCACGCGGTTGATTGATTCGGATGGTAACATAATGAAGGAGCCCTTTAAGTGGACAGGACGGCGAATAGACTATTTGTTCCCCACTCTGTTGGTGGATCGCTGGTGGTGTACGCATACGCCGCTTTATCGGAGATCCTTGTGTGACCGAATTGGGGCTTGGTCGGATTTGCGCTATTCACAGGATTGGGAATATGATGCGCGTGCGGGGGCTTTAGGGGCAAAACTCGTGTATGTTGACGCTTTGGTGAGTGAGCATCGAACGCATGCAGGTACCCGTCAAACGGGAGGCGGAAAATGGCTATCCCCGTCAGATCAGGTGCGCTTTTTCTCGCAGCTGTTAGCTTGCGCCATCACGGCTGGCGTCACATTGCAAGACAAGGAAATGAAGCATTTTGGCCGGTGGGTTTTTGCCGCTGCTCGGAGAGCTGGAATTAGGGGGGATGCGACAGCAGCGCAGGAACTCCTGTCTTTGGCTAGCCAAGCGGGGACGGATTGGGACTTGAAGCTCTACAAGAAGTTATCCGCTATATTCGGCATGCGGGTTACGAGCAAGGCTCTCGAAACTATGCGTTGGATCGCGCTGCGACGGCCAGTAAAAGAAACGCAAAAGCAGTCGTGGATGGATGATTAGTCTTAATCGTATTATGGTGGCATTAAGCACTAAAGCATATATGTGGAATCAGGTTTTTCAGTTATTGCTCCTCGTGTTAACTGTTTTGCACAGAAGTTATGAAGATTAACATGGAGAGAAACCCGATTATATCTGTGGTTATGGGGGTATACAATAGCGCTGAATATTTGCCGGAGACCATCGAAAGCGTCTTATCGCAGACGGAATCGAATTTCGAATTCATCATTGTCAATGATGGTTCGACGGATGCGCGGGTAGAAAAAGTTCTGGAGGACTATGCTTCGCGTGATAAACGTGTTCTGGTGATCCATAAAAAGAATGGAGGATTGACGCGGGCATTGATTGATGGATGTGCTGTGGCGAAAGGAAAGTATACTGCCCGAATTGATGTTGGCGATGTGATGTTGTCAGGGAGGTTGGCAAAGCAAAAAGAGGTTCTTGATAAACATCAAGATGTTGTCCTTGTTACTTGTTGGACGGAGGCGTGTGGTCCAGAGTGGGAGCATCTGTATACGACCAATGAAAAGACTGTTGGCAGTAACGATGGTTTGGTATGGATCGCTAACGTAATTTCTGATCAAGAGCATGAAAATCTTATAGAGGGGCCATCACATCATGGTTCGGTTATGTTTCGTGCTGACGCTTATCGAAAGGTAAGGGGTTACCGAAGTGAATTCTATTATGGGCAGGATTGGGATTTGTGGTATCGGTTGGCTGAGGTGGGCAAGTTTGCTGGAGTGCAGGAAGTGCTTTACCGTTGCCGGATATTTCCGGAAGGGATTTCAATGGGTAATGTTGAGCGGCAGCGTGCCATTCACGCCTGCTCGCGCGGAGCTTATCTAGCAAGGAGACGCGGAGAGGACGAAACACCTTTTTTGGAGAAGGCTGCTAGCATTCGCCCTGTAAGAAGTGAACCTGGCAAAATGAAAGAGTCTCAAAGACAGCGCTTGGCGGCTGGTTATTATTTTGTTGGTGAAGCGTTGCGACGAAACAAGGATTCGCGCTGTCGAAAATACTTTGCAAAGGCGATTCAAGCTAATCATCTTCATATGAAAAGTTGGTTTCGGATGCTTCAATCTTTAGCCATACAACAATCACACGCATCAATTTTGGATGCATGATGCGCGCCTCATTTTCACAATTCGAGTCTATTGCCAAATCTCAT
>PXBF01000016.1 GCA_003567005.1 PVC group bacterium | reverse complement strand
GATGCGTTGCCAGACTTGCTTCTCCCATCAACCCACTCTGTTCCAAGGCATCGATGTGCAGCAATAAACGCGGTCCCAACGTAAACCCTGCCAGAGAACGATCCGGTTCCTCGAGCAAGGCCGCCCGCACCTGCACCTTTATGTCACCAAGCTCGATGCTATCGCCGACAGAAATCTGCAACCGTTCCATAAGTCCGGGCGCAGCCACTGCTCCCCATATTCCCTCTGCATCACGTCGTAATGCGGCAAACAATGGTTCATCGATGTCCAAACGGACGCTGCCATACAACGGGTAGTCATCATCTACCGCCTTTACCTCGGAGAGCACGCGCACATCCGATTCCAAAGAATAAGGCATCCCGCGTACTTGGGTCACGTGCGATACGGTTCCCAGCTTTTCAAAAAACGCCTGTTCCTCAGCGGTTGCGCGACGATGCATGAGCCGCACTTCGAGATCCCCTCCCAGCAAAGCCCGTGCATCCTGCAGTAATCCCGCCTGAATGGAGGCAGAAAACGTGCCGATTCCCCCCACGGCAAACACACCGGGTAACAAACACAACAGAAACACACGAAAACCGCGCAGACCACCGCGCATCTCCCGACGAGCGATACGCCATCCATTTAGGATACAGTTCTCATGGGGCCTGCTCATGACTGCACAATCTTTCCATCGGTCATATGGAGTTGGCGATCACAGCGCGTTGCCAGATTCACATCGTGCGTCACCAGCACCAATGTCGTTGCGAACTGTTCTTGCAGCCGGAACAAAAGCGCAATAATCGCTGCCCCAGTAGCAAGATCGAGATTCCCCGTCGGTTCATCCGCCAGTAGCAAAGCCGGTTGGGCAACAAACGCACGGGCAATCGCCACCCGCTGCTGCTCGCCACCGGAAAGCTGTGCGGGATAATGGGCGACCCGCTCGCGCAACCCCACGCTTGCCAAGGCTTCGAACGCTTTTTCTTTGGCGTCAGTAGCGCCAGCAAACTCTAATGGAAGTGCCACATTTTCCCATGCCGTCATGGTTCCAATCAAATGAAAGGATTGAAATACAATCCCGACGTTTTTGCGTCTGAACCGCGCAAGCTCCTGCTCTCCCATTAGCAAAAGATCTTTTCCGGCGATCACGATACGGCCATCATCTGGCTGTTCCAGTCCCGCCATCACCATTAGCAACGTCGTCTTGCCAGCACCGGAAGGACCGACAATGCTGAGCGTTTCCCCTCGCCGCGCCAGCAAATCCACGCCACGAAGGATATTGACCGTTCCACCACCCCCCGTTAGGCTTAAGTTGACATTCTCAAGTTCTATCATGGAGTCCATACATGTCTCTCTTTACTACCGCTCACAACAAATACATACCTATACGTTTCGTGCGGCACCTTGTCTGCATTACGTTGCTATCCCTACCCCTGCTTTCCTGCCATGGTAGTAGCGAACCGCGACCACTGCGAATCGTTGTGCTCGGAGATAGCCTCACCGCCGGTTTTAATCTTGAGGAAGAGCAGGCATTTCCTGCACGACTGGAAGCCGCGCTCCGTGCAGTTGATTGGCCGGTTACCATCATCAATGCCGGGGTTTCAGGGGATACCACTGCCGCCGGTCTTGCACGCCTCGATTGGGTTTTGGAAGAAGAGCCTGACATCCTCATTCTTCAACTGGGTGCTAATGATGCGCTGCGCGGGCTACCGCCCCAGCGCGCACGCAACAATCTCGATGAAATGATTGCGCGCGCCAAGTCCCGCAACACCCGAGTCATACTGGCCGGCATGAAAGCTCCCATGAATTTGGGGCTGGGCTATCGACGAGAATTCAATCCCATTTACCCGAAATTGGCCGAAAAACACGATATTCCGCTCTATCCCTTCTTTCTCGAAGGCGTTGCTGGCAAAAGCGAGCTGAATCTCCCCGATGGCATTCACCCGAATGCGGAAGGTGTTAACGAAATCGTGCGCCGCTTCAAACCCTTCCTGCTCCGCCATCTTTAATCTGCGCAGGATCGTTCCAGCCAGGCCGTGTAATCCAAGCCTTCGATTTCCCCTGCAGCAAGCCCTAACGTATAGACCACT
Organism: PVC group bacterium; assembly: GCA_003567005.1. Lineage (GTDB taxonomy): Bacteria > Verrucomicrobiota > Kiritimatiellia > UBA8416 > UBA8416 > T3Sed10-140. Next base: position 16,457 of record PXBF01000016.1, on the reverse strand, counting down.
ACCTCTTCTTCGGGCCCACGAAACTCTAGTCCATTGGCTCCCAGAAATATGTAAGCAGCCATAAAACCAGCCCTTTTGTTGCCATCCAGAAAAGGATGATTTTTTACAATCCCCAAGGTGTATTCCGTTGCTAATGCAAACAAGGATGGATTTCCATATGCGAAAAGATTGCGCGGTCTGCTAAGCGCGGAATGAAGAAGTCCTTCATCCCGAATACCGGACAATCCACCAAAACGCGCTAACAAATCCTCTTGCACTGCCAGCAAGACAGCATCAGAAATCCAAATGGGCTCCTTCACTTTGCTAACTCTCGCAGTGCATTTTTGTAAGCATGCATACCTTTGTGCGCAATATCCATCATAGAGTCGAAAGATGCTGACTCAGCAGACGTTACACGAACGGCTTTCTCCGGTGCCTCCGTTATATACAGCGTATCCCCCTCCTCGACTCTCATCGATTGCAGCGCTGCCTTCGGTATCACGATCCCGAGCGAATTGCCGATTTTACGTAGTTTTGTTTTATATGCCATGTAATAACAATAGTTATAACATTCGATTCTGGCAAGCAGAATCGACAAACGTACAGTAATTCTAATTATGGACACTAATACGTGAGAATTCTGGCTTCCTACGCGTAAACCTAAAGCGGCGCTTCCAATCGCCGCACTTGTCCTCCACAACCCAATATGGAGTGCGGTAACGAGTGAAGCGAATCCCGACTCTGCACGAGGTCGGGACCGCTTTGGGGGGAGCGAAGCGACGGGGCCAGCGCACCACCTACCGCCCAAGCCAAAACGCCAGTTCCGTGCGTCATCTGTTCTTATGAACAGCCCATCGAGCTACCGCAGTTGTAGCAACGGTAACAGGCACCATTACGCACGGTAATCGAACCACACACATCACATGCTGGCGCATCCTCGGTGAAGTGTTCGAATTGATCGTCAACGCGCTGCGCGTCAGCATGCACTGGTCCAGGCATATTGCGACTCGCCTCACGCGGCTGCACAACGGCACGCTCGCCCCCGAAGTGCCCATTGGGGAATGTAACATTGAGCCAGCGAAAAATATAATCTACCAGGGATTTGGCCATGGGGATATCTGGATTTTTCGTAAACCCGCTTGGTTCGAAGCGGCTATGCGCAAACTTCTGGCACAATTCCCGCACGGGTACGCCGTATTGCAGACACAAGGATATCGCGGTACCAAATGCATCCATGGTACCTCCCACGGTACTACCCTCTTTCGCCATCGTGATAAACAGCTCGCCGGGACTACCATCTTCGTACATACCCACGGTCAAGTACCCCTCATGACCAGCCACTTCGAACTTATGCGTCAGCGAATTCCGTGTCGCGGGCATCCGCCTGCGGAACGGGGAGCGACGCGCATCATTGAGGACTTGTTCGTTATCCTCTTTCACAATCGGTTCGTCTGCCTTTTCCCCACTGTTCGTAGACAATGGTTGCGTACGCTTTGAACCATCGCGGTACACGGCTACCGCTTTGAGCCCGAGCTTCCATCCTTCCATATAGGTTTGCATGATATCCCCGGGCGTCGCTTCCTGCGGCAAGTTTACCGTCTTGCTGATCGCGCCTGATAAAAACGGTTGCACAGCCGACATCATCCGTAAATGTGCCATGTAAGGGATACTGCGCTCGCCTTTTACCGGCTTAAATGCACAATCAAATACCGGCAAATGCTCAAGCTTCAGATTGGGAGCGCCCTCGATCGTATCATTGACATCCACATACTTTACAATCGCTTCTGTTTCATTGGCCGTATATCCGAGTTTTACCAACGCCGGACTCAACGTACGATTCACAATTTTCATCATACCGCCACCGGCTAATTGCTTGTATTTGACCAAGGCAATATCCGGTTCCACACCTGTCGTGTCGCAATCCATCATGAATCCAATCGTGCCCGTAGGCGCAAGCACCGTAACCTGTGCATTGCGGAAGCCCTTATCCGCTTTGCTAACGACCCGCTCCCAACAGTCGCGTGCCGCGATTCGAATGTTCTCAGGCGCAAGCGCAGGATCGATATCCGCTACAGCATCGCGATGCATACGCATCACATCAGCCATGCTTTTCGCATTTTCTTTCCAGCCATCGAAGGGGCCTTGCACGCCTGCTAAATCCTGACTCACCGTATAGGCATGCCCTGTCATCAAGGCCGTCACCGCCCCGGCATAAGCACGCCCCGGATCACTGTCATATGCCAGCCCCAAGCGCATCAACAAGGCCCCGAGGTTGGCATATCCCAACCCCAATGGACGATATGCATGCGAATGGGTGGCAATACGCTCTGTCGGATAACTGGCACTGTCTACCAGAATTTCCTGCGCCGTTATGAAAATACGTACAGCATGTTTGAAACGCTCGACCTGAAATACACCATCCTGATCAACAAACTTCAGCAGGTTGATGGACGCCAGATTACAGGCGCTGTCATCGAGAAACATATACTCCGAACAAGGATTGCTTGCATTGATCGGACCACTGGCCTTGCAGGTATGCCAGCGATTGATCGTACTGTCGTATTGTAAACCGGGATCTCCACAAACATGCGCGGCCTCGGCAATCTGCTGCATGAGGGTGCGTGCCTTGAGGGTTTGTACCGGTTCGCCGGAAATCACCGCACGCGTTTGCCATTCCCCATCATTCTCCACGGCCGACATAAAGTCATCGGTCACACGAACGGAGGTATTCGCATTCTGGAACATCACGGAATCATACGCCTCGCCACCAAATGACCCATCATAACCTTGATCGATCAGTGCCCATGCCTTCTTCTCTTCGCGCAATTTGCAATTGATGAAGTCGGCAATATCAGGATGCTGAATCTTCAAGCTCTGCATCTTGGCCGCACGACGTGTCTTGCCGCCCGATTTGATTGCACCTGCCACCTGATCGTATACACGCATGAAACTCAAGGGACCCGAGGGCGTCCCCCCACCCGAAAGCTTCTCATGACTACTACGTAATGTGCTCAGATCGGTACCAGTACCAGACCCATGCTTGAAAAGCATCGCTTCGGTGGATGCCAAACGCATGATATCTTCCATATTGTCATCAACAGATTGAATAAAACAGGCGGAAGCCTGTGGTCGCTTATAGGTATCGCCAGCTAACTCGCAACACCCTGTCTCCGGATTCCAAGCATAACTGCTTTCTGAGGGCGCTGTGTGTCCATACTGATCATACAATCCGACATTGAACCAAACCGGACTATTGAAAGATCCATACTGATTCACACACAAGAACGCTAACTCTTCATAAAAGACATTCGCTTCATCCGCATGGGAAAAATATCCATCCTTGAGCCCCCAGTCGGCAATGGTTCGGGCAACCCGGTGTACCAATTGACGCACCGAGTACTCCCGCTCATCCGTGTGCATGGCTCCATAAAAATATTTCGAGGAAACAACATTCGTCGCCAGCATCGACCATGATTTCGGCACTTCCACCTGGTCCTGTTCAAAAACTTTTTTGCCTTTGCCATCGCTGATCTCTGCTCGGCGGCGCTCCCAGACAATATCAGCAAAAGGATCGCCCGGTTTATCCGTAAACATACGTTCAATCTCCAAACCTTCTGGCCTCGATCGTGCGGACTCACGCTTCCGTCTCCCCGTCGTTCTCCCGCGAACCTGTGGTGATGCTGATTTCATTTCTCCCACCTCTCGCTCTACCGTTTCCTTGACTTCCAGCATGTAAACCTCTCCTTTCCAATCATTTATGAATAATCCAAATAAATACTATATTTTGTGTTTCTCGAACACAAATACCACTACGGGTAGATACAACAAGAAAAAAAACCGTTCTTTATCACACCATAAGTGGAACATGAAAAAAGGCCCCAATTTCTTTCGCGAACTGTACATTGTGCAAAAAGAAAATAAAAACCCCAGAAAGCGGATACCCTCTACCCGTTGTGAGGCAATCCACCTAATACTACCACCGGTTGTAATATGCAGCGTATATAAGAGAGCAATCTTGTAGCGTCAAATTTTGCTACAAGATGCTAAGCTGTACCTTCACTGTTTATCTTCGAACCAGCCATGTCCTACGAAGCCTTGGGCGAAGTAGGATCACCGGTGAGCCGTGACCTTAGAGGGAGCATGGTCAGCTCATGGAAAGATCTGCGCCTGACCATGAAAAAAGATGCGCTAGCTGCGGAAAACGGCTCGGCGAGGACGCCTCGCCCTGCCTGCCAAAAGTTTCGCGCCTGCATCAGCTGGGCCGCCCAAAGGTCGGGGCTAGACAGAAGCAACATCCGGTAATTCGAAGCCAAAGTAGCTTGCCGCATTGCGGTAACCAATGTCCTGTACCATGGCACCGATCAATTCGACATCATGCGGAAGCAAACCTGCCTCGATATCAGAACCTAGCATATTGCAGAGCAACCGCCGGAAGTATTCATGGCGTGTGTAAGAGAGAAAGGAACGACTATCGGTAAGCATGCCCACAAAACGCCGCAGGAGGCCAAGCTGGGAAAGAGCCTCCATCTGGCGACGCATACCATCCAACTGGTCATTAAACCACCAGCCACTACCAAACTGTAGTTTGCCCGGTGTGCGCCCATCCATAAAATTGCCAAGCATCGTGCCGATCACCTCATTGTCACGTGGATTTAAGGTATATAATATCGTGCGTGGCAACGCATCGTCCTGATCCAAGCGATCCAGGAAACGCGACAGACCATGCGCAACCGACCAATCACCAATGCTATCGAAACCTGTATCTGGACCTAAGGCATGGAAGTTGCGCGTGTTGTTATTACGCATCGCACCAAAATGAATTTGCATGGTCCAATTGCTGGCTGCATCCATGCGTGCACAAGCATCATGCAAGGCAGACTGAAACTGCCAGCGTTCCTGGTCTGTCGCAGCTTCGCCTCCGCGCACTTTCGCAAAAATGGCCTCTACGGTATTCGCATCAACGGCTTCTCCGACAACCGTATCCAACCCATAATCCGCAAGCCGGCAGCCCACAGCATGAAAAAAGTCATGACGTTGCTGCAACGCTGCCAGCAGCGCTGCCACGCTGTCAATCCGGAGATCGGTAATCAAAGCCAGCTTATCGATCCATGCATTGAAAAAGTCGGGACGATGCACAGCAAAGACTTTGTCGGGACGCCAGGTAGGTAGCATTTTTACGTCAAAATGCGTATCTGCCGCGACGGCTTGGTGATGCTCCAAGGTATCCGTAGGATCATCCGTGGTGCATACCAACACGACATTGCTTTGCTGCATAAACCCGCGTGCCGAAGCATGCGGTTGCGCCAATACTGCCTGTGTTTTCTGCCAAACATCATCGGCCGTGTCTGACGACAACAAGCAGTCATCAACACCAAAATATCGCGCAAGCTCAAGATGCGACCAGTGATACAGCGGGTTGCGCAGAAAATAAGGCATACTGGCCGCGAATTGATCGAACTTTTCCCGATCTGTCGCATTCCCCGTGCAATAGCGCTCGCTAACCCCATTGCTCCGCATGGCACGCCATTTGTAATGGTCTCCGTACAGCCAAACCTGCGTCAGATTCTCCCAACGCTTATCCTGCGCCACTTCATCCGGGGGCAAATGACAATGGTAGTCTATAATTGGCAAGTCAGCCGCATACTCATGATACAACGTACGCGCTATCCGCGTTTCCAGTAAAAAGTCTTCATGGATAAATTTTTTCATGCCTAACCCTAACCAAGAACATACCCGCGATTCAAGTCTCATCGAAAATACATGTGCCGCACGAATACGGAAACGTGGCAATACGCCCCACCTACATAGGCTATCTTTTGGGTAAGAGACAGGGATCACTTTTGACTGGCTTGCAATTAAACTCGCAATGTATATATCTTGCTGATATATCGATGCAAACTCGATGTGAAAAACCTCTCGGAGTGTAAGATGAAAATACCATTATCCGGTAATGACAAAAACAAAGTGACGACGGGAGTCGCCGCCCGCAATCAGGCACTTGAAAAAAATATCCGTGCTGCCAAAAAAGGGGACTGGGAGGCACGCCATCATGTAGAGCGTAATTTGATGCCCCTTCTAAAGAAACTGGCAGAAAAGCGTTCCGATAACACGGCAACATTCAACAAGATGATTGAATCAGGAAAAGCCGGCATCGCTAATGCCCTGCGCAAGGTACCAGCCGATACGCCTGGCGACCGCTTTCAAATTTTCGCCCTACCCTACATCGAAGAAGCCATGGACCGATCTCAAAAAAAGAGTATCTGGAAACGCTTGTTCGGCGCGTAATTGATGACATATGACACAGACCACGAAACCGCAACCGGGGGCCGACCTGATTCTTTCCTTGCCGGCGCCCGTGTTGCCACCTTGGAACTTCGCCCACATATTTGGTAATCACCACCCGCTTGAGATCGATGCAGGAAGCGGAAAAGGACGCTTTTTGCTAGCTCGGGCAAAAAAATACCCTAATACAAACTTTTTGGGAATCGAGCGACAAAACAACCGTATCAAGAAAGTTGCACGAAAAGCCGCTCGCGTACACTGCCATAATGTACGGCTCGTGAAAGCAGATATTAGCTTTATTCTCCAAAACCTCATTAGGGATAACAGCATTCGAACATTATATATATTTTATCCCGATCCTTGGCCCAAAAGGCGGCATCACAAACGCCGTCTGATCCAAACCGCATTTCTGGATCTTGTTTGTCAGAAACTGCAACCCGGCGGGAAAGTGCACTTTGCTACAGATCACACAGATTATGCCGCCGTTGCCAAAACCTGTATGGAAAACCACGACACGTTAACCCCATGTGACCCGTTTATGCCAAGCCCGGAAGAAAAAACGGATTTTGAATTGATTTTTGAAGCGCATGGGCTCTATGCTAATCGATTTTCGGTTCAAAAACCGTTTGACTGAATCAGATTGCAACGCCCCCCTCTTCAACATAGTGTATACAAATGTATATGAAAAACACCCATCTGCTTTTTTTTGTGCTCCTTTGGTTTTGCACGCTCGGCACCGCATCGAATGAACCGCAACCTGTTGTCTGGAGTCCCTTGCTGCAGTTGACCAATCACACGGAAATCGTATCCATTGCGTATACCGAAGAAGGTGAAGCACAGGTTGTAACACCTCGTGAAGAACTGCGACTTTTTGAAGGGTTGCGACGCCTCGAAATCAATGATGCCCTATATTGGATGAATGGCCCCATGCTCTTCTTAGATGAAGAGTGGCAAATCACCAATGTCGATCTTGAAAATACGCTGGCACCGCTCCTTTCCAAAGACCCTCCCCCTGTAGCCACACCACCCTTTATTGTCGTCATTGATCCCGGCCATGGAGGACAGGATCCCGGTGCCGTGGTGAATGGATACCAGGAAAAGGATATCGTTCTGGACACCTCATTGATGCTCCAAGCGAAACTGGAAGATGTTGGCATTACCGCAAAACTCACGCGCACGAACGACGTATTTATCGCGCTGGAGGACCGCCCGGTACTCGCGCGTCAGAAGGGTGCAAGCATCTTTATCAGTATACATGCCAATCAAGCCGCAAATGGATTCGCAGCAGGCATCGAATCCTTTATCCTGCCCGCCGCCAACTTTCCCGGAACATCCAACACGCGTACACCCTATCAGCAATCGATGACAGCGAATCGCTTTGATGTACGAAACCTATTGCTGGCAGATGCCCTGCAACGCCCGATCATTCAGGCCACCGGCGCATTCGACCGTGGCATTAAACGAGAAAGATTCGCCGTTTTGCGTGATGCTCCCTGCCCCGCCGTACTTGTTGAAATTGGTTTCATGTCTAACACCAACGATCTAGCGAATATGCTGGATCCGGAATGGCGAAAAACGCTAACCGAGGCATTGCGAGACGGTATTGTCGCCATCAAACCGGAAATAAAGAACCCCGAATGATGACGCTGACCGAGCGAAAAAACATGCTGGTGATAGATGCCTCCTCCTCGCAGGTGGTAATTGGAATCACAAATCATGAGCAATGCCAGAAAGAACGATGCTGGCCATCTTCGCGAGGAAACCCCGGCACCCTAGTCGCGAATATCCAACAACTCTGCCGCGCATCGAACGTCCCCCTGCATAGTCTCGACACGGTCTTGGTTGGGTGTGGTCCGGGGCACTATGCCGGATTGCGAATCTCTGTCACCGTCGCCCAAACGTTGCAACTTCCCTCTCGGGGCAAGGTTTGGGGCCTTTGCAGCGCGCATGCACTTTTGACCAAGACACGAGAAGAACATCCACAGGCGCCAGCCATAGTGGCCTGCGGTGATGCGCGGCGTAATCACATCTGGCTCTATCTCTGGCAACACGCCCGAGAGAACGTGTTGCCTCTCATGCAATGTATTCCAGCCGACCACGTAAAAGATATCTGCGTACCGCATGGTTGCCTCTTCACAAGTCCCGATTACGATCGACTGCATACGCGCCTGCAACTTCCATCTACCTCTCATTGGGTCCGCGGCAATCAGACTCCGACCGTTTCATCCATGATCCGCTTGGCACACAAGTATCCCGTGGCGTGCGCAACGCCATCTATCCTCTACGTGCATCCACCCGTCGCTAGGATGCCTCTGCAGGATTCTCTGGTTTGATCACCAATGCACCTTCTTGCACATCAATGTGAATGACTCCATTGGGCATGATCTCACCGGCGATCATCTTGCGTGCGATAGGTGTTTCTAGCTCCTGTTGCAGAAAACGCTTCAGCGGACGTGCACCATAAACCGGGTCAAAACCTTCGCGTGCAAGAAACGATAGCGCCGCCGGTTTCACATCCAACGTTAGGTTTTGCGCTGCTAAACGCATGGCCAGCTCGCCTACTAATAATCCAGCAATTTTCTCAATTTCGCCTTGTAACAGCGGCTTAAACAAAACCGTATCATCCACACGGTTCAAGAACTCCGGACGAAAATGCGTTTTCAATAATTGCAGCACCTCCGAACGCGTCGAATCTTGCAATGTACCATCCGGCCCGATCCCTTCCAGCAGGAGCGTAGACCCTAGGTTTGACGTCATGATGACAATCGTATTCTTGAAATTCACCGTCCGTCCCTGATTGTCCGTCAACCGACCATCTTCGAGAATTTGGAGCAAAATATTGAATACGTCAGGATGTGCTTTTTCAATTTCATCCAGCAATACCACGCTATACGGTTTACGACGCACCGCTTCCGTCAACTGCCCACCTTCATCATAACCGATATAGCCGGGGGGAGCACCCACCAGACGCGAAACGGCATGTTTTTCCATGTATTCGCTCATGTCTATACGTACCATGCTATCCTCGGCATCAAACAAAGCTTCAGCCAATGCTCGTGCAAGCTCGGTTTTCCCAACACCAGTCGGCCCAAGAAACAGAAAGGACCCGATCGGACGATTCGGATTCTTGATGCCCGCCCGGGCACGCAGTACAGCATCAGCAACAGCGTCTACCGCTTCATCTTGCCCAACAACGCGCTCGTGCAGGGTATCGTCCAAATGCAGCAACTTCTGCCGCTCCCCCTCCAGCAACCGCGTAAGCGGAACCCCACTACAACGCGAAACAACCTCCGCAATTTCGTTTTCCGTTACCTCCTCGCGTATCAAGCTCGATTGCGTTTCACTCTCCTGCAATGCATCCTCTTGTTCCGCAAGCGTCCGCTCCAACTCCGGTATCGTGCCATGACGCAACTGGGCCAAACGATCCAGATCATAGGCTCGTTCAGCTTCGTCAGCCTCCTGACGCGCACGCTCCAATGTTCCCCGTAAGGTGTTCAAGGATGTCACCGCGTCTTTTTCCTTCTCCCATTGCGCACGGAGTGCATCTGCCTCTGCCCGACAATCCGCCAACTCCCTGCGCAATAACGCCAACCGCTCTTGACTGGCTTCGTCTTTCTCCTTTTTCAGCGCTGTCTCTTCAATTTCCAAGCGCATCACTCTGCGGCTGATCTCATCCAACACGCTCGGCATCGAATCGATTTCTGTACGGATAGAAGCACAGGCCTCATCCATCAGGTCAATCGCCTTGTCCGGCAAGAAACGATCACTGATGTAACGGTCTGAAAGGGTAGCCGCAGCTACCAATGCTGTATCTTGAATCCGAACGCCATGATGCACCTCAAAGCGCTCCTTGAGACCGCGCAGAATCGATATGGTGTCCTCCGCATTCGGCGCATCCACCAAGACCGGCTGGAACCGACGCTCCAAGGCCGCATCCTTCTCCAGATGCTTGCGATACTCATCCAAGGTCGTCGCACCGATACAATGTAACTCGCCACGCGCCAGCATCGGCTTGAGCATATTACCCGCATCGGTGGAACCTTCCGTCTTCCCTGCACCAACAATCGTATGCAATTCATCAATAAAAAGAATAATACGCCCTTCGGCCGCCTTGATCTCTGACAGCACGGCCTTCAATCGCTCCTCGAATTCTCCACGATATTTGGCCCCCGCCATCAATGCCGTCATATCCAAAGCAAAGATGGTCTTTTCCTTAAGCCCTTCCGGCACATCACCACGCACAATCCGTTGCGCCAACCCCTCAACAATGGCCGTCTTACCAACGCCAGGCTCACCAATCAGTACCGGATTGTTCTTGGTCTTGCGGGACAAAATCCGTATCACCGCCCGTATCTCCGCATCACGCCCAATCACCGGATCCAGCTTACCTTGCTGCGCCAACGAGACTAGGTCGACACCATACTTGCTTAAAGCCTCATAGGCACCCTCCGGATTGTCACTGGTTACACGCTGGTTACCACGTACATCCTGCAGTGCCGCCAGTAATGCCTTGCGCTGCACACCGACATCAGACAAAATCCTTCCTGCAGCCGTCTTCTGCCCCTCATCTACAAAGCCTAGTAACAAATGCTCCACGCTCAAATATTCATCCTTGAGATGCTCCGCCTCATCGCCCGCTTTAACAAAAAGGGCATTTAAGCGGTTCGTTACATAGACCTTGCCTGCCTCTGTTGCGCCTCCACTCACGCGCGGGCGGCGCTCAAGATCTTCTTCCAATCGCGCACATACGATGCTTGCGCTTACACCCAAGCGCTCTAACAGAAGGGGCACAAGTCCGTCCTCTTTCTGCAATAACGCCAATAGCACATGCTCACCATCCACTTCCTGATGGCGCTTCCGTAAGGCAACAGCATGCGCTTGTTGAATCGCCTCTTGGGCTTTCTGTGTTAATTTTTGTAAATCCATAATTCCACCTCCGTTTACAGGATCAAAGCAATATCTATACCATCACGCCTACAGGCCTTATAACAGCCCATATCGGAGCATAATGGCACAAAAACCCACTGTAACACCAACCCGCATGGAGCCAGATTGTCTCATATCAAATAAACACGATATTGGCACAAGAAGAAACGTAAGTAGCACAACCACCCCCAAAAAACAGAAGCCGGAATGCCATCATGGCAGGGCATACCGAAGCAGCCATAGGATCACTTGATCTAACAAACCAATATAACAGATTGCCCAGACGGATGGCTCCGTCAGAATAAGCAGGTCGCTCAATCGATAGACTCGTTCCCATAAAGGATCATGCTGCATGCAATATCTCATTGTGATTCGGCAGCCCTTACGCTATAACATGGATTCAAGGTAAAGCAGTTACACGCCATCGGTACAATATGCCGCAAGGCAGGTCAGGAGAGAGCATTGGCAGAAGATTTTGAAATTCCCGGTTATAGCATTCTGGAAAAAATCGGTGCGGGTTCTACGTCCACCGTTTGGCGCGCCCGACAAGATTCCTTGGATCGTGATGTTGCCATCAAAGTCCTACATCCAGACCTGTGGACGCAAATGGATGAGGCCGATGCCTTTGTTGCTGAGGCACACTCCGTCGCCCAGCTAAGAAGTCGCCACATCATACAGGTGTACGACACGGGACGACTCGAAAATACCGCTTACATTGTACTCGAGTATGTGGCTGGCAATACCGTTGCCCAGCACCTGAAAGAAAACCAAAAAATGGCACCGCGCGAAGCAATGCAAATTGTAGCCGCCATTGCGGATGCATTGGGAGACGCTTGGCAAACAGCAGGCATGATTCATCGAGATATAAAGCCCGATAACATTATCATCGAGGAGGATGGCAGCGTTAAACTTGCCGATCTCGGGCTTGCGCGCAGGGCCGACATCGAGACCGAAGACCCTGATGGCACCATAATCGTGGGCACACCCAATTACATGTCACCAGAGCAAGCGCAAGGCATAGCGCAAGTATCTCCCTTATCAGATATGTACAGCCTTGGCGCAACGCTGTATCACATGCTCACCGGGCGGGTCCCTTTTGCCGGTTTATCGCCAGAAGAAGTTCTCGATGCACAAATCAACAAGCAACTCCCCTGGCCGCAAGATATCGACCCACACATCCCGCTCTCCTATTGCCAGTTTATCGCCAGACTGATGATGAAGAATCCTGAAGATCGCTTCGCCGACTGGAACGTAGTGTATCATGATGCCGTCAAATTGGCAGAAGGACGCATGATGATGATCAAACTACCCAATGACCGCCAAAGCACGATCGCGCGGGCAGGCATGATCCCCACAGGAAACAAGAAAGTTATCAAAATAAAAAAACACCACAATCCAACGCCAAAAATTGTGCCCCGCCGCCCTGCCCCGAAGGTGCCTGGCTGGGTGCAGCATACGCTCAACATAGGAAGCTTTGCGACTGTAGTCCTGCTACTCTGGTTCCTACTGCTACAACCCATGATTAACACGCTCGATGACAGCTATCAGCTTTCTCCCGATGACCCCCCACCCCGCCGTGATGAACCCATCGAAACCGATCCGACTGTCGCGGACCCGCCTGCTGATGAGGAAGCACGTGACGATCACGAGGAGGACACGGATGACGCAGTGGTAACGGATGACCGAACGACAGAACCTCCTCTTCTGCGCAGCGAACAGGTCAAAAAAGACCTGCTTACCTTATTAGTGCAGCGGGACTACGAGGGAGCTATCTCCTTCTGGGAACAGAATAAACAGCAATTGACGAGTAGCTTGCGGCGAGATCTGATTTCAGAGTACCTTCAGCCCCACAACATGCCGACAGCCATGATCGCGAGCGCCTTACATCGCTACACGCAGCGTCCTACCGAGCTCGAAATAGGGGGAGAAACCATTTCAGTTGAAATAGAGAGTATCGATAATGACACGGTGGAGGCGCTACGCCACATACAAACGGGAACCGGCACGATCATGCGGCCCCTTTCCTTCCGTATTTCCTTGCTGAACTACGAAGATCAGATGCGGCTGCTTCGCGAAACCACTAACCCCTACGCACCCTATGCAGAAGTGCTAATCGCGCTGCAAGGTGCGGATTACGAGACAGCCCTGCAGCGAGCCTCCCAGATGGGTCCGCTCCAAGCTGTCGTCGAAGATTTCGCGCAAACCCGTACTGACCAATTGATACAACCATAGATGCAAACCTAGAATGGATGCAACCCGACAAATCCAAAAGCTTCGCGATCAAATCAGATACCATGACCAACGCTATTATGTGGAAGCAAGTCCTGAAATCACCGATCGCGAATACGATGAACTCTTTCGGCAACTACGAGAGCTAGAGCAAGCACACCCGGAACTTGTCACCGCGGATTCCCCCACCCAATGCGTTGGGGGCACACCTCTCAAATCCTTCCAATCCGTCCGGCATGCCGTCCCCATGATGAGCCTCGATAACACGTACGAGATCAAGGAAATCACCGATTGGATGCGCTCCCTGCACAAACTGTGCGGCGCACAGGATATCGACTTCACGCTGGAACCGAAAATCGATGGAGTGGCAATCAGCCTGCGCTATGAAAACGGCTCTCTCTCCCAAGGCATCACCCGCGGCGACGGGCAAATGGGCGATGACATCACCGCCAACATCAAAACGATTCGCAACATCCCGCACAAAATTCCAACTGAGGCAGACGTGCTGGAATTTCGTGGCGAAATTTATATGCCCAAAAAAGGATTTGCCAAACTGACTGCAGAGCAAGAACGCAATGGTATGCAACCCTTTAAAAACCCACGTAATGCTACTGCAGGCTCTTTGAAACTTTTGGACGCACGTCTGGTGGCCAAGCGACCCCTCGCAGCAGCCCTGTACGGTACCGGAGAATGCATTGGCTGGACCTGCGAAACGCAAGAACAGCTTATGCAACAGCTACAGGAATGGAAACTGCCAACCGCGCAGTACATCGAGCATTGCCGAACACCGGATGCCGTTGTGCAGGCCATCGAAACACTGGAACAACAACGCACAAGCTTTCCGTTCGAAATCGACGGGGCGGTTATAAAGGTCAACAACTTCCGCCTACAAAAAGAACTGGGCTTTACGGCACGCAGTCCACGCTGGGCCCGTGCCTATAAATATGCGGCCGAGCAGGCAAAGACTCGCATCACCGACATTACGATTCAAGTGGGGCGCACCGGCGTTCTCACGCCCGTCGCAGAACTGGAACCCGTCCTTTTGTCTGGATCGGAAATCCGACGCGCGACCCTCCATAATGCCGATGAAATAGCCCGCAAAGACATTCGTATCGGAGACACGGTCATGATCGAAAAGGCTGGCGAAGTCATTCCCGCAGTGATCCGCGTCATCAAGGAACTACGTCCCGCCAACACCCGTTCCTTCCAAATGCCCAAAACCTGCCCGGATTGTGGCGAAACCGTCGTGCGACTCGAAGGCGAAGTCGCCACGCGATGCGAGAACATGCAATGCCCCGCCCTCGCCGTCCGCTGGATCTTGCACTTTGCCTCACGCGCCTGCCTAGATATCGAGGCCTGTGGTTCCGTCGTGGCTGAGGCCCTCGTCCGCAATAAGCTCGCCCATTCACCATTTGATTTATATCGCATCGACACGCCAACCTACGCTGAACTCAACCTATCCGCAGAGCCAAACCAGCGTCGGCAGCTAGGCGCGAAAAATGCCACCAGGCTAGTCGATGCGCTCGAAGCGAGCAAACAAGCCCCTTTGGATCGGTGGCTACATGCCCTCGGTATTCCCGGCATTGGAAAAACGGCAGCTCGCGATGTAGCACATGTACACAACTCCATGCAGGAAATCGCAACATCCCCGCTGTTGCGCGACATTGCGCAACTCGCGGAACTGCAGGAAATGGCCATAGCATGGAACCCCCGTGCACGGTCTGTCCCTCCCGAGGGCACCTCCTTAACCAAACAGGAACGCACGCAAAAATATAATCAAATCATCGAAGACATCACAACGGTAGCTGCGCGTTTAGAAGAAGGAGACCAAATTGAAAAACGCACCGAAAAAAAGGGCCGCGACGGTTTACGGCAACTGAAAATCCTGACACGCATCAAACGCGATGTTGCCGACCAAATCATCCGGTTTTTTACAACCGATCGCGGAAAGCACATTCTGGAAGAAATGCAAGCATTGGGAATCAAGCCTGCTTCACGCCAAGCTGACAGTGCGGGTGATTCGCCACTACAAAACCAGACTTTCGTATTGACGGGTACATTATCATCCATGACACGCCCCGATGCGGCCGCCGCTATCGAAGCGCTAGGCGGTCATGTCACAGGATCAGTCTCCGGCAAAACGGACTTCCTGGTGGCAGGCGAGAACCCTGGCAGCAAAGTGGAAAAAGCACACGAACTCGGCATCAACATTCTCGATGAACAAGCATTTCTGCAATTGCTCCAGCAAACCACGACAAAAACAGAAAACGCCCAAAACAAGGCTCCCACGAAAAAGCCCCCCCACGAACAACCCGAGCTATTCTAGCCCATCCCAAGTCTCCGGCACAACACACCAGCCGCATCCAGCAGGGCCTTGGTCTGCTCGGTAAAGGTATAATCCCCCTCAAACACAACTTCACGAATCCCCGCATTGATGATCATCCGCGCACACGTTAAACAGGGGCTGATCGTGACATACATCATGCCATCCGCCACTGAAATGCCATGCAAAGCTGCCTGCGTGATGGCATTTTCCTCTGCATGACAGCAGATACACTCTCCCAGACCCGTTCCAGATGGTGCATCACTCGCACAACGCGGACAGCCCCCCTCATTGCAATTCGGAACACCGCGGGGCGTACCGTTATAGCCCGTCGAGATCACGCGCCGATCTTTTACAATCACAGCCGCAACTTGCCGACGCGAACAACTACTGCGCGTCTTTACAACATGCGCAATACTCATGAAGTACGGATCCCAATCCGGTCGCTGATTCGCCATCCCATACACCCCCTTGTAAACTGTATCAAAGAAGGTTCACCATAACGCAATCCATAACCAAAATCACGCCCCCATTTATAGGCCTTTTCGCTTCTCATAAGAGCCCCGGCCCCACGGTAATGCCCGCAGATGATGCATATTGAAACTTGGGCGAATGTGAACATCGAACATCGAACGTCCAACATTCAACGTCCAATTACGGAAGCATTTCATTCGATGTTCGGCGTTGAATGTTCGATGTTGGACGTTCAAACATATTG
>PXBF01000153.1 GCA_003567005.1 PVC group bacterium | reverse complement strand
CTTGATCCGGATGGTGCACAGGCTGGTCACGACCTGACCTATCGCTGGGAGCAGGATGAGAACGCGACGTGGTATCGTTTGTGGGTCGGCCAAGCGGGTGCAGGGACCTGGCATGACGGTTGGCATGCGTTTTCGGGCACGGGTACGGCCGAGGTGGAACTTAGGGGGCATCCGGAGGGCAACTTCACATGGTGGCTGCATCCATGGGGACCGGATGGTTTTGGGCCTTGGTCGGGGCCGGGTAGATTCTCTACGCCTGATCCCGCACCGGTGCAGCCGACTCTTTTGGCACCTGTCGGCGCTACCGTTTCGCCGGTTACGCTGGAATATGAATCGGCGCGTGCGGAGTGGTTTCGCGTTTCTGTGATGCGTGGCGGGACGGTGGTGCATGATGAGTGGACGCAAGACACGACGGTTGATCTGGGAGCGTTGTCCGCGGGTGATTATGCCTGGTGGGTTGGGGCGTGGAATGCTGCCGGCGGACGTGTGGTTTGGTCGGATCGTGGGGATTTTGAAATAACCGATGGTGAAATACTATCCGGTATGGTGCTGATTCCCGGCGGTACGAACGAGGGTGAAGATCCGCTGCATAATGGTGCGTACAGCGTGACGGTCGATTCGTTTTACATGGATCAATATCCGGTTACCAAAGCATTGTGGGATGTTGTGTATGATTGGGCGACTCATAATAACCGTGGAGTGAATACGTATGATTTTGAAAATATGGGATCGGGCAAGGCACCGGATCATCCGGTGCAAACGGTCAACTGGTATGATGCGCTTAAGTGGTGTAATGCCCGCAGTGAGCGTGAGGGACGTACGCCGGTGTATGCTGCGCCGGGGCAACCCATCTACCGCACCGGGAAACCTGATAATCATACCGAGATAACCCAGAATCCCGATGCTGATGGCTATCGGTTACCGACCTTGGATCAGTATCAATATGCAGCACGAGGCGGGCTGGTGGGCAAGGTATTCCCCTGGGGGGATGAGATCACGCATAGCGATGCAAACTATTTCAGTGATGCATTGGGCGGTGAATATGACGTCAGCCCGACCCGCGGACATCATCCGGATTATGACGATGGCGTTGAACCTTTTACCTCTCCGGTGGGTGCGTTTGCAGCGAACGGTTACGGACTCTATGATATCGCAGGAAATGTTAGCGAATGGTGTTGGGAACCAGGAAACGAATTCAATCGCCCTGTTGCATCGGGGAGTTGGAACAACTATGCATTCGTTCTCTATTCAGGCAGATCGTATGACATGCGCTTGAGCGATCCAGACCGTGCGGATCGTTTTCTTGGCTTGCGAACCATAATTACTTCCGGTTTCTAAGATTGTATATAAGAAAGGAAAAGGGCCGTTCATTTGCTTCTGCCATGCCTGCTTGCACCTTGATGCTGTACGCTGTTTTCTTGTCCGTGTTTGGTAGCTGCGTGGTTTGCTGACAATACGTTTTCATTGTTAGTGCAAATTTTGTTTTTGATTACGCTTGTGCTGTTTTTTGGGGGAATTACACTTTGTTGTATGCCAGAGAAGATGGTGGTGGCATCCTATTTGGCGTTTTCTGTAAAAGAAGTATGAGCCAAGGCTCATACAAAGAAAAGAGGATAACCATGCCTAATCAAAGTATGTCTCACTGTCGTTTGTTCGTATGTTTTCTTGGTTTGGCCACATGCCTTTTGACTGTCCCTCTTGCCCATGGGTTTGCGGGTGGCGATGGCTCGCCTGAAGATCCGTGGCAAGTTGCAACGCCCGAGCACCTGCATGCGGTTCGGGATTTTACAGGATCGAATTTTGTGCAGGTTGCAGACATTGACCTTGGGGTTGCGCCTTGGAATGAAGGGGCTGGCTGGGCACCGATCGGTACGGATGCAGGCAGGGAAGGGGGCACGGCACCTTTTAGCGGGGTGTATGAGGGCAACGGATTCCGCATTATTTCCCTTACTATCGACCATGCGTATGCCGAAGGTCACTGGACCATGCTCCCTTGGGGCGGCCTTTTCGATACGATCGCGGAAGATGGTGTATTGCGCGATATCAAGCTCGAAGGCGGCGAGATCAGCGGCGGGTATATGTACAGTGCGCCATTGGCCGGAGACAACTGGGGGCTGATTGAAAATTGTCATGCCACGACGCAGGTTGTTGATGCCTATGAAATGGTTGGCGGGTTGGTTGGCTTTAATGCCGGAACGATTCGTGCGTCTTCTGCATCCGGTTCCTTGCAGGGAGGTGCGGGTGTTGGGGGATTAGTCGGCGGGAACTTCGATCTGATCGAACATTCATTTGCTACTGGCGACGTGCAGGCGGAGATGCATAGTGCGGGTGGTCTGGTTGGAGAGAACGAGGGCACGATTCGTCGTAGCTATGCCTCCGGGATGGTCAGCTTTTACAATGTGGAGGAGAATGACTACTTCAATGGGATTGGCGGTCTCGTAGGAGATAATATCGGTGACGGTATGATCGAATCCTCTTACGCCAGTGGCGATGTGAATGGTGTGGGTAATCCTGAGCACCCGAGTTCTGGTGCCGGGGGTTTGGTTGGCAACAATATCGGAGAGATTAAAGACTCCTATGCTACCGGGGATGTGATAGGACAGGAACGAGTTGGCGGTTTGGCAGGCGCGAATGAAGGTCAGATTGAGAACTCTCGCGCTGCGGGAACGGTTGAAGGGGAAAAGGACGTTGGGGGATTGGTCGGACGGTCCTTTTCGGGTGGCGTGTACCAATCGTATGCCTTGGGAGCTGTTTCGGGTGGTGACAATGTGGGTGGTCTCGTCGGAGAATTAATTGGTGGGGCCGATCTATTTGATAGTTTTGCGCAGGGATCGGTGGATGGAGCCGATAATGCCGGTGGTCTGGTTGGTGCTATGTTGAATAGCCAGATCGAGCGCTGTTATTCTACTGGTTTGGTTAGCGTGGAAGCCGGAGGCAACGCGGGCGGACTGGTTGGTGATCGTTTTATGGATACGGGCTGGATATTGCAGAGCTATTGGAATACCGAAACGAGCGGAAAGGAAACCAGTAGCGGCGGCGAAGGGCGTACGACTGAGCAAATGACCTCCCCTTATGACGATACGTTTTTCGGTTGGGACTTTGAGGAGGTCTGGTCGGAGGTAGGTCAGATCAATAATGGCTACCCGTTCATCGAGGGTAGTTATTTTGCCTTTGGCTTCGGCTCGAAAGACCATCCGTTTATTATAGGGCGTGCAGAGCATCTTGGTAATGTGGGAGCAAGCCTGACGGCACATTATCTCCAGATCAATGACATCACGGCTTCTGAAACAATAGAGATCGGCGCACCTTACAGTGACGATGTTTTCAATGGGGTGTATGACGGAGGTGGTTACACCATAATGCTGATGGAAAACTCGTTCGCTCTTTTCTGGGAAGTGGGTACAGATGGTGTTCTTAAGAATATTAGCCTTACTAGTGAAAGTGAAATGTCTGGAGCTTCTCTCGTTTATATTAACAACGGAAGGGTTGAAAATTGTCATTCGTCTTGCGATGTTCGTGAGTGGCACAGGGCGGGCGGTCTTGTTGGAGAGAATGCAGGAGTCATCACCGATAGTTCTGCATCGGGCAACGTATCTGCGATGGATATTAGTGGCGGGTTGGTCTTCATAAATGCAGAGGGTGGTTTGATTGAAGACAGCCATGCCAGTGGAGAGGTTCGTGCAGTGCGCTTTGGTGCCGGTGGTTTAGTGAGCGAGAATCACGGGACGATCCGACGTTCCTACGCAACCGGCATTGTCGGAACCGCAGATGAGGGCCAATGGGTGTTCCAGAACTCAATGGGTGGGCTTGTCGCCTATAATCGCGGTGTTATCGAGGAGTCCTACGCCACAGGAGAGGTGGACGGTCGTGTCGGTCCGGATCTCCCCAGTACTGGAATCGGCGGATTGGTCGGGATCAATGGCGGATTTATATATGATTCATACGCCAAGAGCCCTGTTTTTGGAGATCTTGAGGTTGGTGGTCTGGTTGGAAGAAATGAAATTGCGACGGACTGGCAGACTGGAGATCTGATTTCGGGTACAGGTATCATTGAAAACTCATATTCCATTGGCCGGGTCGAAGGCACCAATGATGTAGGTGGGTTGGTTGGGTTCAATGAAGGTGCTGTGCTAGGCAGCTACTGGGATACTATCACCAGCGAAATGCCGGTAAGTGCTGGTGGCGAGGGTCGCACCACGGTGCAGATGACGTATCCGTATGCTGTCGGTACCTACGTCGACTGGGATTTTGCAACAATTTGGGCGGCTGATACGGACGGCAGCGTGAACGGTGGCTACCCGTATCTACAGCTTTTACGTTTAGACACTGAGCTTTTGACGAATCCCTCGTTTGAGGAGCCTGACGGAGCGGGTTGGGCGTTGGCCGAGCAGGCCGTGCGGAGCATGGTTTTTGGCCAAGCCGGGATTGCCGACCTGCATGTGGGCGGTGGATTTACGGGTTCTGTTATGTGGCAGGATCTGGATATACCGGTTAGTGGAGGAGCTACGTTTGATGTGGTGATGGAGTTGTCGCGGGGTACCGCACCCGATGGAAGTAGTACGCATGTACGCCTCGTATACGAGGATGCTGAAGGACAG
>PXBF01000004.1 GCA_003567005.1 PVC group bacterium | reverse complement strand
GGCCATTTGGGGCCTGTACCTTGTAACCGTACAGCATGCAAGCGTCAGACAGCCGTCTCTCACTGCCGCTGCCTTGGATGATGCCGTAGACCCCGCCCCCCCTGCCGTAGAAGAACCGGACGAGAGCGTAGGCTGGCCAGCCGCCTTCAAAGAAAACTGGCCCACATTCCGTGGGCTCGGAGGATTGGGTAGCGCACATGGTGCTGATCCGCCCACCACATGGGACGGCAACGCAGGCGAAGGCATCCTATGGAAAGCCGAAGTGCCGCGCCGTGGATTCAGCTCGCCGGTCGTTTGGAAAAACCGTGTTTTTCTTACGGGTGCAGATGCGAACATTCGCGAGATCTATTGCTATGATGCCGATACCGGGGAGTTGCTATGGACGGCTGACGCTGAAGACGTTCCCGGCACACCCGATGAACCGCCCGCTGTCGCAGACGACACCGGCTATGCAGCTCCTTCGGTGGCTGTCGATGGAGATAGGGTCGTTGCCATTTTTGCAACCGGTGTGATTGTCGCCCACGATTTTGACGGACGCCGCTTGTGGGCACGTCATCTTGGAACCCCGGATAATCACTATGGGCATTCCTCCTCGCTGCTGATCTTCAACGACATGGTGTTTGTGCAATTCGACCATTTCGGGGGATCACAGTTAAAAGCATTGGAGTTGGAAACTGGCCGCACACGCTGGAATCGACCAAGAACTTCCGACATTTCCTGGGCATCACCCATTCTTATTGAGGTTGAGGATCGCATGCTCCTCATCCTCGCTGCTGCCCCAATGGTTGCAGCATATGATGCATTAACCGGCGAAGAACGTTGGAGTAACAATGTGCTCAGCGGCGAAGTCGGCTCATCACCAACCTATGCCAATGGTCGCGTGTTTGCCGCCAACATCTATGCGCAAGCCGTTTCCCTTGATGCTTCCACTGGCGAAACACACTGGGAAACAAGCCAGCTCGAATTACCGGACGCGGCCAGTCCTGTGGCCACGGACCGCTTTTTGTTCCTGCCCACAAGCTTCGGCGTATTTTCCTGTGTGGATGTAACCGATGGATCAGTAGTCTGGGAACAGGATTTTGATACGGGGGGATACGGCTCTCCAGTGCTGGTCGAAGACCGAATCTACTGGGTTACGTCAGATGGGGTAACACGTATTTTTAAGGCTAGCGAAAACTTCGAGCTGATCGCGGAATCGCCTCTGGGCGAACCCAGTGTCAGCACACCGGCATTTGTGGATACGCGCATATACATACGCGGTGAAAAACATTTATTCTGCATCGGAGGCCCATGATGCAAAAGGCACCACATGCGCCCGCCGACCCAGCCGTGCTCGACCGCATCCTTGATGAGAAAGGTCGCCAACGCGAGAATGTCATTGCCGTGCTGCAGGGCATACAAACGCACTATAACTACCTACCCGAGCCTGCATTGCACTATATCGCCGCGCATTCGCAAATCACCAAGGCCGATATCGTCGGCGTGTCCTCCTTCTATTCGCAGTTTCGCCATGAACCCGCAGGACGGCACTTCGTGAATGTCTGCGTGGGCACCGCTTGTCATGTAAAAGGTGCCAGCCGTATCACCGATGCCTTCCGCCGCCATTTGCAACTGACCGAAGGTACCGACACCGATAACGACAACCAATTCACAGTCCAGGAAGTCAATTGCCTCGGCTGCTGCTCGCTGGCACCTGCCGTTCAAGTAGACGATGTGATCTATGGCTTTGCAACCACCGATAATGTAGGTGACATTCTCGATGACTTTCTCAAACGCGGACAAGGCGGAAAGAGTAATAAGGATTTTGTCGAGCTTCCGGCAGGACAAATCCGCGGCGATATTCGCGTATGCATGGGATCCTGCTGCGTGGCCAGTGGAGCAGCCACGGTCGAGTCCGCACTCCAACAACAAGTCACAGCACTGCGGATACCCGCACGGGTACAGCCCGTGAGCTGTATCGGCCTGACATATGAAGAACCGCTGCTCGAAGTGGCCCTGCCCGACCAGCAACCCACTCTCTACACAAAAGTTCGCGTCGAAGATATCCCCACCATTCTCCATAAACATTTTCCACCACCGCGTTGGCGCGATCGCTGGCGCTATGTCGTGAGCCGCCATCTGGAAAAGCTTTACACGGATGATGCCTGGATAGGACCGCGTCGCTTCGAT
Source organism: PVC group bacterium (assembly GCA_003567005.1). Classification (GTDB taxonomy): domain Bacteria; phylum Verrucomicrobiota; class Kiritimatiellia; order UBA8416; family UBA8416; genus T3Sed10-140. Next base: position 2,465 of record PXBF01000004.1, on the reverse strand, counting down.
GCCAATATGCGTGACCCTGAAATCAACTCTTACCTGGATCCGCAGGTACATATCGCCACCGCTTGCTGCGGGCAGTTCGATCCGGTCAATCTGGAGGCATATTGCAAGAACAAAGGATTCGAGGCACTGCAGCGCGTGTTACAGGAAGGGCGTCCACTGCATCTAATCGATCAGATTGACGCAAGTGGTTTGCGCGGACGGGGCGGCGGGGGTTACCCCACCGGACAGAAATGGCGCGCGGTGGCAAATGCGCAAAGCAAACAAAAATATGTCGTTTGTAATGGCGACGAAGGAGACCCCGGGGCCTTCATGGATCGCATGCTGCTGGAATCCTACCCCTACCGCATCATCGAAGGCATGGTGATTGCCGGTTTCGCTGTCGGTGCTTCGCAAGGCGTACTTTATATCCGCTCCGAATATCCTTTGGCGATTGATCGTATCAATACCGCAATCGAGGCATGCCGTGCAGCAGGCTGGCTCGGCACAAATATATGCGGCTCCGGCTTTGCATTCGATCTGCACGTAATGGAAGGTGCCGGCGCTTTTGTGTGCGGTGAGGAGACCGCCCTGATCGCCTCGATCGAAGGCAAACGCGGTATGCCCCGGCTGCGTCCACCCTGGCCATCAGATCGAGGCCTACACGAAAATCCTACATTGGTTAACAATGCTGAAACGATTGCCCTCGTACCATGGATCCTGCGGGAAGGCCCGGAAGCATTTGCTGCCATCGGAACCCACCAAAGCAAAGGCACCAAAGTGTTTGCACTGGCGGGCAAAATCCGACGCGGCGGGATGATCGAAGTACCGATGGGCATTACGATCCGCCAGTTGATTGAGGATATCGGGGGCGGCATTGCCGATGGACATCGTCTCAAAGCCGTACAGATTGGAGGCCCCTCCGGCGGATGCATTCCCGAGCGATTGGCCGATACCCCGATTGATTACGAAGCATTGCTCGAATCCGGCGCCATGATGGGATCGGGTGGACTCGTTGCACTGGACGAAACCGATTGCATGGTCGAAATTGCCCGCTACTTTCTCGCTTTTACCCAACATGAATCCTGCGGCAAATGCACCTTCTGCCGTATCGGGACCAAACGCATGCTGGAATTGTTGGAACGTATCTGTGCCGGCAAAGGCAAAACCTCTGACCTCAACGATCTCGAACATCTCGCCGCTGCTGTTAAGCAAGGTAGCCTTTGCGGACTAGGCAAAAGTGCACCGAATCCCATCCTGACCACGCTGCGATATTTTCGTGATGAGTACGAAGCACACATTGCTGGCACCTGCCCGGCAGGACAGTGCAAGGCACTCATCGCCTACGAAGTGACCGACGACTGTATCGGCTGCACCAAATGCGCGCAGATATGCCCGGCCGATGCCATTCCCCTAACCCCCTATGAAAAGCATGTTATCGACGACGGGGAATGCATACGCTGTGATGCCTGCAGAAGAACGTGCCCATCCAGCGCAATTGTGATAACATCGGGTGGCATAAGAGTAGCACAAGCTTCTACCTTGCCTGCCGGGAAAGAAGACGAGACGCCCGTCCCTGATTAAGAGAGATTTTTTACGATGCCAACCCTAACCATGAACAGCCAGCAATTGACCGTGCCGCAGGACACCACCCTGCTAACCGCAGCAAAACAACTCGGGATCGATGTGCCTACGCTCTGCTGGAAAGAGGGACTGGAGCATGTCACCTCTTGCATGCTCTGCATGGTAGAGAACCGCCAAACCAACACGCTGCTTCCCGCTTGCTCGACGCTGGTGGAAGATGGCATGCAGATAGAAACCGAAAGCGATGCCGTCGTGGAATCCCGCCGGATGGCGCTTGAACTATTGCTCGGCGATCACCTTGGCGATTGCGAGGGCCCCTGCCGCCGCGCCTGCGCGGCAGGCATGGACATTCCTGCCATGCTGCGGCAGATTACCCAAGGCAACTGGCACGCAGCCGCACATATCGTCAAGCGGCATATCGCACTGCCTGCCACACTCGGAAGAGTCTGTCCGGCACCCTGCGAAAAAGTATGTCGGCGGGGCGCACAGGATGCCTCCGTCGGCATCTGTATGCTCAAACGTTTTGTGGCAGACATTGATCTCGCTTCCCCTACCCCCTACCAACCGGATATCGCCGAGCCAAGCGGATATCCCGTCGCGATTGTCGGCGGCGGTCCCGCCGGTCTGGCTGCTGCCTACGAACTCATGCAATCCGGAACTGCCTGCACGCTCTTCGAAAAACAATCCACCCTTGGAGGCGCGTTGCAGTCTGCCGATCTAAAAGACATGCTTCCCCCCGCCGTGCTGGACACCGAAATCCAGCAAATCACAAAACTCGGTCTACAGGTGAACACAGGCATAGTAATCGGTGCCAACATTTCTCTCGAAGAACTCAAACAGCAATTCGATGCCGTGATTCTTGCTTGCGGAGAAGTCTCTTCCGGATTCGCAGAGCAACTCGGTCT
>PXBF01000053.1 GCA_003567005.1 PVC group bacterium | reverse complement strand
GCAGCGAGTGCTAATTCTGTATCAGCATGTATTGTTTTGCCCGGATTTTTTACGAGGCCAACCAGACATCCTCGACACGCAATCTAAGCTTCAACCAGCACGTCGAAACCGTATCGCCCCCTCTATCCATGAAGGTAACTACTATATTAGGCACATTCGCCCCCAAGCAACAAGATGATTTCACTCCAATGCAAGAGTTCGATGCTGACATCGCTACAACGATACGATACGATAATGCGAAGATATGTATATTCCAAAAAGATACTTGTTTTCAAAGAGCAAAAGATGGCTGCTGCCTGTGCTACTGGCGATAACGACAGGAGTATTGTCAGGATGTGCAAGTATGCGCGAAGATCGTTTCGTCGTTCGTTCTTCTGCATTAGATTATATGCAAATCATTCGATCCCACATACCACATGGTGCTGATCGCCCTGAAACACTGCGCTTGGACCTTACCGGAAGCGGGTATTTGCAATTGACGGCCGGACGCAGTGAAAGAGTACGTAGCGGCTTCTGGCAAGAGTCAAGTTCACCTGATTGGAGTGATTGGCGGCGGGATTACGTCGTGCTTTCGCCCGCGCGCACACTAGCTTACTTTCAGGCATTTGTGAACGCCGGCATATTCGATAGAAGGCCAAGAAGCGAACCGGACGAAAATGCCGACTTGGTGATTCTGATCGCCGTCGGGAACCGCAAAAACGTCTTATTCACCGATGCGCCTGTCTATCACCAAATCTTCTCCGAGATGCTTTCCGAGTTCTAACCGCTACCACTCTACGCGCATGCCACCCGAAACCCGACGCGATGCAAACGTGTCTTGCCCCGGAAACGTCTGGTAATCATCATCCCAAACATTATCAACCGCAAGTGTGAACAGAACTTCAGGATAACGACGCAGTTGATATGTAGCCTGCAAACGACCATCATTTTGATTGCGACCCCCTTCACGTATACGATTCGATTGCTGTTGACGCAGCATCTGATCATAACCCAATGTGAGGCGTTCCCCCAATGCTGCGCGCCCGGACAGACGCAACATGTGCGACGCATAGTCCAAAGCATAACGACTGGCATAAACCGCAGGTTTGTCCGATTGATCCAACCCAAGATAGTACAACCCTACGGAACTCCCACTTGCGTGTTGCCAACGCCCGCCAGCTTCCCATCCAACCGTACGGACCGTCCCGATATTTTCTGCTTCCCAACGTTCAGAAGCATCATCACGCCGAATCCAGTCCACGGTATCGCTGCTTTCACGGTAAAAGACACGTGCCTTCCACTCGATGTCCTCAGGCAAGGGACCACGAACGGTCAACTGGGTCGTGCTCGCCTCCTGATTGCCCAAGCCCTCATTTCCCAAACTGGCAGGTGATTCGTAATTCAATTCTGTGTAAGACGGTTGACGCACACTCTCGCTATACGCCAATTGTACAGATACGCCTCTGGATGCAAAATACGTTAGCGCCGCCTGCGGCAACACTGGGTTCGAGTCATCTTCAAACACCTCAAAGCGCCCGCCCAGTTGATATTGCCATGGCCCCATACGATACCCGGGAATCGCACTAAACGCGGCATGCCGCCGGTTAAAGTACCCCAAAGCCGAGCTGCGTATACGCTCATCTTGCCCCGAAACCCGCCAATCGACCCAGTATGTCTCTGTGGGCAACCAGCGTCCATCAAGCATCCCGCCCCAGACATCCAATTTGTGATTGTTCTCGAATGTGCCCGGCAATGTCCAGAACAAGCGATAATCATCTGTAAAAGATCGATAGTAAGTCCCTGCCCGGACACGGCCCGTACTGCGCGTACGATGCCCACCTAAATAAATCATCGTATCCGTAATCTCTTCTTCCCCCGGCCAATCTGGATTTACGCCATAATAACCGCGTACACCGAGTGTCTTTTCTTGCCGTCCAAATAACAAATCAATTTGATCCCCATCACGATTGCCCCATTGCATCTGGGCACCTGCACGGCGCACTTCGACATCATTATCCGGAAAATCGACACGATTCACATCGGCGGCACCCGCAAATGCCCCCACACCAACTGCTTGATCCCCCATATCCAATCGTTCCTGTACAAGCAGTTGCCCCCAAATGCTGTTGTATTCGGAAATGCCTACATGCAATAAACGTCTTGTTGAAATGGGCAATATACCCATATCAAGCGTCCCCACCAGAAACCCACTGCTGCCCAAAGACTGATCAAACCCCGTCAAAACCGTGGGTGCCCCAAACCACTCTACCGCAAAAGGCAATTCGGCATGAAAGTGTTCGGTTTGGGCATGCGGCAAGGCTAGCCCCTGCAAGGCGATCCCCGCTCCACTGAAAGGACTTCCCTGAATCGACAGGTCCGCCTGTCCGCCAGGAACTCCTTGGGTTTGCAGATCCACCTCCAGGATCTGCTGCAAGACTTCTCCGATCCCCGTTGCCCCGCTGCCATAGGACGTAACCATCACAGGCTGCGCCTCTACAACCAACGGTTCCCGTTCAATGGTACGCTCACCTGCCCGAATAATCCCTGTTGCGAACACCCCGCAAGAAATCATCCCCCCCAATAAAATAAATCGCCCTTTATTCATCTTTACCCCACGTTTATCAGATGCCATCGCCTGCACTTTGCCAGGGACCATCTGATGTTTTCCAGGAACCATCTACCTCCCGGATCAACGGATTCGGTTGATGATTGTAAACTTTTGCGCCTGCCGGAACCGAATGGGTAAGCCAAACATTCCCCCCAATCACAGCGCCTTTGCCAATTCTTGTTTTCCCGCCAAGAATCGTCGCCCCGGCATATACAACAACATGATCTTCAACATCGGGATGCCTTTTGATTCCCTTAACCAAACGCCCTTGTGCATCCTTCTCAAAACTCAATGCACCCAAGGTAACCCCTTGATACAACTTCACCCGTTTCCCGATTACACACGTTTCCCCGATCACAACACCGGTACCGTGGTCAATAAAAAATCCAGAACCAATCTGCGCCCCCGGATGAATATCAATACCCGTCTTCGAATGCGCATATTCCGACATCATGCGGGGAATCAGAGGCACTTCTGCCCGATAGAGCGCATGCGCAATCCGGTGAACAATGACAGCATACACACCAGGGTAACTCATCACCACTTCCATCGTCGATTTAGCCGCCGGATCCCCCTCGTAGGCAGCTTGCACATCGTCCTGTAGAATTTGCAATATCGCAGGTAAACGGTCTAGAAAAGAGCAAACAACACGCTCAGCATGCTGATCGCAATGGCGACAATCCGATGCGCAGCTCTCCAAGACGCAGGCATATTCAAATGCCATCCGAACTTGCTCTCGCAACGCATAGGCTGCATCACCTAAAACAGCTCGTGCGCGCGCTCCCAAATCAGAACCACCGACCTCATGCGTTAAATAACACCCCGGGAATAAAACACTGATAAACGCATCTAAGACACGGATGACCGACTTCTGCCCAGCCACCATTAAACCGTCACGGTTCTGCGCGCCCGTGATTCCCGGGCAACTCTCGCGCGCAAACAACGTTTCTGCAACAGCATCCAGTTTTGCAGCATCCATAGCAGCCATCTCCTCGTATTTGCATCTTCTACCGCGTAACACGCATGATCACACGCGCGGCGCCCCGATTGGGCAATCCAAGCCTCCCTAAAAACTTGCCCAATGGATCATCATACACGTACACTCGATCTTCAATACACCAACCTTCTTCCGCACAGAGCGATTCAAAATCCAAGAGGGTAAACAAATGAATATTGGGCGTCTCATACCAGGAAAAGGGCAAAGCACTACCCACTGGCATGCGCCCGCGAAGCAAAAGTTGTCCCACCACTTGGTAATTCGCAAAATTCGGAAATGTCACAATGCATTCTGGTGCAACTCGCAGCAAGGACGCCATGACGGTGCGGGGATGTCGAACAACCTGTAACGTTTCGCTAAGTACGGCATAATCATAAGCATCATCAGGAATCAAAGCCAGTTCGTCATCAATATCTGCCTGCACCACGGCATGTCCACGATTCATTACCTCCACAACTTGCGAAAAATCAATATCAACCCCCGAGCCGACAATCGCACAGGACTGCGAGAGCTCTGTCAGCAAATCACCATTCCCACACCCTACATCAAGGACACGAGCGCCACGCCGAATCATATCGGGCAATGATTGCCGCATGAAATCAGGAGTATCGCGGGGCATCATCGCATCTCGAGACCTATCTTCCTCATCTGCAATCCATGGCAAAAAGGCCCTTACAGCCGATACCAGATTATCGATATCAACCAAAAAAGCATCGTGTCCGTAAGGAACATCTAATTCACAATAGGATACCGCCTTGCGAGCACGCAGCAACGCATGTGCAAGCTCTTTCGATTGCGCCGGCGGAAACAACCAATCACTTGTCACGGCCACAACCAACACCTTAGCTTTCACCGCACGGAGAACCTCTTCCAATCCCCCCAAACTACGGGTTTTTAAATCAAAATGATCCATGGCCGTCATCACACGCAAATAAGAGTTCGCATCAAATCGACTTACAAATTTACGCCCTTGATAATCAAGATAACTCGCCACCTGAAATTCAGGGATACGTGCAGTCGATAAATCTGCATGGATCTGATCGCGCTGTTCTCTTCCAAATTTCGACATCATGATCTCTTGAGAAAGATATGTGATATGCCCCAATTGACGGGCATGCGCCAACCCCGCTGCTGGCCCCATGCTTTGGTCGTAGTAATCACCATCACACCAACCGGGATCTTGCGTTATCATCGTATGCGCCAAACTGTCAAAGGCCAGTGCTTGTGCAGATAGACTGGCCGCCGTGGCGATACATATCGCATGTGCCGCCATATCCGGATACCGCACAAGCCACTCTAATACTTGCATACCGCCAAAAGAACCCCCAATGAGAGCAGCTAAGTGCGAGATGCCTAAGTGCTTCAACAGCAAACAATGTGCGTCGACAATGTCGGCAACATGTATAACCGGAAAACAGGCGCCATAGGGTCTCCCCGTTTCAGGATTGACCGATGCTGGCCCCGTAGTGCCTTTACATCCACCCAGAATGTTTGCGCAAATGACATGATAGTAACGTGTATCAATGCCGCGCCCCGGCCCAATCATCGCATCCCACCAGCCCAGATCCTGCTCCGGACTCGTATGGTATCCAGCAGCATGGGCATCGCCCGTCAAAGCAGTACAAATAAAAACCACATTGTCTTTGCGCGCATTCAGCTCACCATAACTCTCATAGGCAATTTCCAATGCAGGCAACACGCCACCACACGAAAGCTTGAAGCCATCTGCTGGAAGCGAAATACGCGCTATCTTCGTTTCGACACGTCCCACACCCGAGGCGGATGCGGTATCAACCGACTCACGTTCCGTCATGCGCCACCTCCGCTTCAACCCATGCACCATAGGATGCACTGACTTCCACGACGCTGGCCACAATTTCCGGCACATCGTAGGAATGACGCTCCTCCAAAAAGGAAAACAGGGATGAACGCGCAGATAAAGTCGTCTTTAACGTCACACGGACTTCATCATCTCCAACGACTTGTCCCTCCCAACGATAATGGCTCGTGATCGATTCAAACTGTATACAAGCAGCCAGACGAGCCCCCAAAACCAAACCCGACAACCGCTTCGCAGCTTCTAGGTTCTCTACCGTTGTCTCTACCCTTACAATCTGCATGATCACCCCCGCGGTGCATGTGCAGCAGTATCCCAGTATGGGGATATCCTGCGTAATCGTTCCACGATACCAGGAAATATTTCGATTACAGTATCAATCTCTTCTGCCGTTGTAAATCGACTCAAACTAAAGCGAACAGATCCATGCATGGCCATAAAGGGTATATCCATTGCCTTCAAAACATGCGAAGGCTCCAAAGATCCGGAGGTGCACGCAGAACCACTCGAAGCACAAATCCCAGCCGCATCTAATTGATACAAGATGGACTCGCCTTCAATGCAATGACAGGCCAAATTCAAGGTATTCGGTAACCGGTCAGTCCCCGCACCATTTACCTCCATCCAAGGGATCCTCTCGCACAATGCCTTTTCCAGATGATCGCGTAAGCATACGATGGCATTTTCAGATTCCATATAGGCTTCAGCTAATTTGCACGCTTCCGCCAAAGCAACAATGTGGCCAACATTTTCCGTGCCGGCACGGCGCCCACCCTCTTGATGTCCGCCACACATGAATGGCCGAATCCTTGTACCACGACGAACAAAAAGTGCGCCCACCCCCTTAGGTCCATGTAATTTGTGCCCTGAAAAAGATAACAGATCCACACACGAAAGTTGATCGTTCAAATCCAATCGAAGCTTACCGGCAGATTGTGTCGCATCCGTATGAAAGATAATATCGGGATTCGTCTCCTTCACGATACGTGCGAGATCCGCCACAGGAAAGACAACGCCTGTTTCATTATTCCCATGCATAATCGACACCAGCAAGGTATCAGGCTGCAGGACTTTCACGAACGCATCCACATCCAACTCCCCCTTATGGTTCACTCCAATAAAGGAAACCCGGGCTCCCTCCCGCTCTGCTTCCTTGCAAACCTCCAGTACGGATGGATGCTCTACAGCCGTCGTCACAATATGTCGTCGTCCCGGATTCGCACGCATCACACCGAAAATCGCAGCATTGTTACTTTCCGTTGCACACCCCGTAAACAACACTTCATCTGGACGCACACCGCCCAAAAAAGATGCAACTTTCCCACGGGCAGACGCAATCGCATGAGCCGGACCGCGTGAAGCCTCATAAGCTGAACTCGGATTGAAATAGGCGGTTGTCAAATAGGGTTGCATGCTGGCAACCACTTCCGGTGCCACTGCTGTTGTGGCATTATTATCAAGATAAATCATGATTTCCCCTACTCCGGTTTAATCAAAAAAGGCGCAGGTGCACTACACCCCAACGGCGATAACCCGTAACCGTTCATCAACCTGCTCCTTTAACGTGCGCTCCACCAAGAGCTTTAATGTGGTGGCGGCTCCCGCACACCCAGCACAAGCACCCTGTAAACGTAAATAAACCGTCATGTCTTTGATGTCTACAATTTCAGCATCGCCCCCATCCGCTCGAAGCATCGGCAAAATCGCATCACGCATCACACCATCAACACGCCGCATCAATTGAAACGCCGTCAGCGGTTCACCTCCGCCCCGCTCGTCCGCCAAGGGTGGTTCTGCCGCCGCAGCACTGCGCGTCACGCCCTCCTGAGGCCCCCATATATCATCTAAAAGATCTTGTAAACCACCCGGCTTGTGATGACAGGACATGCAGGCCCCCCCTGCTTTGATCGCATGGGTTATGTCAGCAATCGTACGCAAATCCAATTCCTTGATCTTGCGACGAATGTAAGGCTCACTCAAAGAAAAACACTTGCAAACAATTCTACCCTCATCTTCATCCTCTTCATGCAAATCAATGCCCAAAGATGACAAATCCACCCCGCGCTTTTGCGCCCAATTATACACGGCTGCTTCAAGCGCCTCCGCCCCCATGACCGAACAATGAATCTTCTGCTCGGGCAAACCATCTAAGAAAGCCACGATATCATCATTTTGAATCTGTAACGCCTCAATGGGGGTACGCGACTCCTGTTCAATAATCGTGCATAAAGCCTCGGATGCTGCAATCGCTGACGTACACCCAAACGTCAAATAACGCGCCTCCGTAATGCGGTCCCGTAACGGGTCGCGCGGATCTCGTTCCACACGAAAGGTAAACCGCATCGCGTCACCACACGCAATCGATCCATGCTCCCCAATGCCATCAGGATTCTCAATCTCTCCCAAATGCGTACCTGGCTTCCCCTGCACGGCATCCATAAATAGTTGTTTGGTCTTTTCAGAATATTCCCAAGCCATGTGCCCACCAAAACCTCTCTGTTTGGCTAGTCTCTCTTCGCATAACCATTACTGTACATCCATAACAGTCCGTTATGCTACCACGATTAACCTGTAGTGCAATTGCGAATTCAAACTTGCCAATGTAACATTTCTACACTTGCACCCGTTCCTATATGTCCCGACAATGCAACCATGAACAAAACCGAACAACATATCATGGATATCCTCGAAATTCTTCAAGGACAACCGCACCCCGTCAACAGTGCCGACATCGCCGACATGCTCAATGATGATGGCAACGTCATGAGTGACCGGACCGTTCGCCATTATCTAAAACAAATGGACCATGAAGGGCTTACGACCAATACCGGCAGAAAAGGACGCATGATCACCCCTAAAGGGAAAACCAAAGTTGACAACCATGCCGCTTTTGACAAAACCGGATTTCTCTCAGCCAAAATCGATCAAATGACCTATGCCATGACCTTTGACCTCGAAACAGGTGTTGGTACCGTCGTGGTGAACACCATCTTTGTTAGCCTGCAAGACTTCGAGAATTGCCTCGATAAAGTCGAAAGAGTCTTTAAATACGGATATGCCATGGGTACGCTGGCGGCACTTTTATCATCGGGCACCCCTTGTGGGCAAACCGTCGTACCCGATGGACATGTAGGCCTCGTAACGGTTTGTAGCGTAACCCTCAATGGCGTACTCCTCAAACATGGCATACCATCACATGCACGATTCGGCGGCATTTTAGAATTAAAGGAAGGTAAGCCACGCGGCTTTTCCCATATCATTCAGTACGACGGTACCACCGTAGATCCCCTGGAAGTATTCATTCGTAGTGGCATGACAAATTATATCGGAGCCATCACCACCGGAACAGGTGCCATCGGCGCAAGCTTTCGCGAAATCCCCGCCGATAGCAGACCAATGGCTCTTACGCTCAGCCACAAACTGGATAAGGTCGGCTTGGGTGGCATTTTCGAGATTGCACGCCGCAGTCGCCCCTTGCGCGGCATCCCCGTATCCACTGGGCGCGCTGGCATGATTGTGATTGGAGGACTCAACCCCGCTTCCATTTTTGAGGAAAGCGGCATTCGTGTAAAAGCCTCCGCTCTCGCTGGTATTATGCCATATGAGAACCTGCAACACTACAGCCTGCTGCGAAAATCCCTCGCCTCTATAAAACGAGAATAATCTCAATCCACGGCAATACTGGCACGGATCCCGAGACCGACCAGAATCGCCAGCATCCATACCGTACCCGGCATTTGTAAATTGAAATCGCCAAGAGAATGCACCGCCATTCCCCCAATCGACAAAAACCCAGCAAGGATCAAATAAAAACCTTCGGGAGGATTTTCCAGATAATCCAGTTCATGTACCTTCCAATGCTGCGCGGTACGCCTGAAAGCCCGAAAAAACAAAACGAGAACAGCAATACACCCAATCAAAAACAAAAGAGTCCCTACAATGCCCTGCTCCTGCAACAACTCCAGCCAGTCACTGTGCACTTCATACGAGTGAAAATCGTCATTTACCAAACTTGGCCAGACACCTGCCTCACGATCCCCATCACCGGAATGCGCAAAAGCTGGCCAGAGATTGCGATGCATGCCTGGCCCCGTGCCTAGCCAAGGTGCGGTTTGCCATGCCAGCCAAGCGCCTGTAAACATCCGCCCCCGCGATGTCCGTAAAAGACGCGTGGTCACCTGCGCAACAACCTTTTCCTCCTGTTCTGAAGAAACATAGCGCAAACCGCCATACGTAACATAACGATCACGATATCCATGTGCCAAAGCAATCGCGCTTATCACAACGAAAAGACCGCCAAAAACAAAAACAGCACGCCACCCATAACGTACCGAAACCGGCCACTGATAAAACCCAACGATCATCAGTAGCACAAAGACAACCACAAGCGTCAGCCCCGATCCACGCGACAAACTCATAACGGCCCCCATGCACCCCAGAACAACGGCCAATCCACCCATCCAACGGTTGCGCACACAGCTAGCCCGATCCAACAAAAGCCCCAACCCCATGAAAATCAATAATTCCATGGCACCCGCAAAATGATTCGGACAAAAATAAGGACCCGTAGCACGACCTGCGTATTGCTCATAGCGCGGTGCCCAAAGAACATGCCGACTTTCCGCCACCCAATGGTTCAAGATGCCATATACCGCCATGGCCAATAAACTGCCGAAGAGTCCCCAAAACAACCAAGGCAATTGAAAGTCCCGTAACCAGAACACCACCAATGCAGCAACAAATACACCGGTTAGATGCAACAGCACAGCGCGTTCGGCATCCAGATATACAACATCACCCAACCACCAACGAAGCAAGATATACACACAAAAAGGCAAACACAGAACCAAACACCAAACAGCCCGCGAAGGAAAACGGCCTTCACCGAGAAATAATGCTATACCAGCCAGCACGCACCCCATAGCCAACACTGCCGTAAAAGGCCAAAACCACCACATCTCCCAAGTCCCAAAAAACCAGGGAGCCAAGCACCCGACCAGGAAAAGCACACCAACCAATGCCCAACGTATCATTGACCGAACCCAATCCACAACGAATCCTCTCTAATCATATCCCAACTGCCGAAGAATCCAGAAATTACGCGACCACTTCTTCTCTACTTTCACCCATAAATGTAAGTCTACACGCACACCATACATTTCACCAATTTCATGAATGGCACTACGTTTCACCTTCCGCAAAAGCCGTCCTTTCTCTCCAATCACAATACCTTTTTGCGAGGAACGGTTCACCAGAAGATCAGCATGCACATTCCATGTACCATCAGGATCCTCTTCCAACGAAGCAATCCGCACAGCGAGATCATGCGGCACCTCATCTCGCAGTACATGAAAGTATTTCTCTCGAATCACATCTGCAATGGCCAATTGGCGAGGAAAATCAGATACAATATCCTCGGGAAACAGCGGTGGTCCCTCTGGCACGGAAGCAAACAGGGCATCCAGAAGCTCTGCTACGCCTTCACCCGTGCGCGCGGAAACGCGATGCCAGCTTACGGAAGCGGTACCCTCCTTCTGCTCACATACTTCATGCCACGCGTCAAAGCATTGCGCTTCTTCTGTCCATGCTAAATCTTTTTTATTTAGCACAATATGCACGTCCTGCTCTCGCTGCACCAATTTTCGCATCCATCCAAGATCCTCATCGCGCAGCGCTGTGGAAGGATCCAACACGAGAAGAATACCATCTACACCATCAATGGAAGCTCGGGCGGCTTTGTTCATGATGCGCCCCAAATCATGCTGCGCCTTAAATACACCTGGTGTGTCCAAAAATACCAATTGGCCACGCCGTTCCGACAAAATCCCGCGAATACGATTGCGTGTGGTCTGGGCAACAGGACTCACGATACTTACCTTGTCTGCCAGTAGCGCGTTCATCAAGGAGGATTTTCCTACATTGGCACGCCCCACTATAGCATACATACCACAACGCATCTCTGGGCTGCCTTCAGGCGTGACCTGCCCCTCGACCATGTGAACAAGATCATTGTTCTCTATTCCATGCACGACACACGATCCCTTGGATACAACTCTTCTAACGCAAACAAAACATCATCTCCCGGTAACGGACAAATATCTCCCCAAAGGCGTACCAATGTGTTTAATCTCCCTGCACGCGAAAAGCCTCAAACGCCACAAACCATGCCCACCGGAATATGGATGGCAATGGCGTAGCGCGACACGATGCATGCGTTAGCGTTCCAATGGCATCGGATTACAAAGATTTTCTGCCTCATCTGCGACACGGCCACAGTTAAAACATAAAAAACGCGGTTTGGTGACCAGCGAGCGGATCTCATCAAACTTTTCCTCTGAAGCTAATACACACAAATGCCCCTTATGCGTCGTCGACATTGCACATTCACTCTTTTCCATCATGTACTCCTTATGTTATGCGAACCTCGAAACCTTTGCGTATGCCCCATAGCCACAAGGAATATGGAAATGGGGGTCATGCTCGCCTCTACTCCTGTGGACTATACCATATCTCAATATGTCGTGCATCTGCCAACGCTAGCCCAGCGGGAATTTCTGTCGGACGATGCAAGAAGGCATCAACGGCATCCGCTTTGGATGGTCCACAAACCCAAAAAACCAAGCGTTCCACCCTGCATAACATCTCTGGCGTAAGGCTAATGCCAACCATACCATCCGGCCGGTTCACGGCTACCGCCAGATGACCTTGCGCACGATCTATTTGCTCTGCATGAAATAATGCTGCAACATGACCATCGGCACCAAGCCCTAAGATCCCCAGAGGCAGCTTTATTTTCCGATCAAGCAAATGTTGAAGATCATTAGCATACCGGGACGCGGCAATGGCGGGGGGAACCGCACTATCAACAGCATAGCGATGCTTTACATCCAGCGCATCCAGCATCTCGCTCATACGACCGAAATTACTATCCCCCGTCTCTAAGGGCACATATCGCTCATCACTCAAATAGACATGCACGCCTGGATCCGCTTTAATCCCTTTTTTCGATAGCGCTTTGTATACGCCAAAGGGTGTGCTTCCCCCCGTTAACATGATCGCACGAGCGGAGGGATCGCCTGCATGAAAGGCACCCTCCAACAAATCCAACCCCGCAGACTCCAGCGCCACTTTACTCTCAAATTCTCTATATTCCATATATATTCTTACTCCTAAAGCGCGTCAGCAGATAAACCATAGCGCTCTGCCAAAGCACGTGCACCATCTGTGCATACACTACCAAATGGATACGACTCCGGCTTTTCGTCAGATGCATCCCATGCATGTAACACCGGTGTAAAAATATCCCAAGCAGCGGCCAACTCATCCTTGCGAATAAACAAACTCTTGTCACCGCGTAAAGCATCGAGAATCAAACTCTCATAGGCATCAGGAATCAATTCGTCAAAAACACGATGATACTGTAAATCCAGCTCGGTCTGCTTTAAACGCATGGGGCTACCCGGAACCTTCGCGAGTACCCGTAAATAGATGCCCTCGTCAGGTTGCACACGAATCACCAATTCATTAGGACCAGACCCCTCCATCAAACCGGAAAACATACTCTCTGCAACCGGTCGAAAACGAATCCGAATCTCTGTTTTACGGCTATCTAACCCCTTCCCTGCCACGATCATAAATGGGACACCGCGCCAACGATCATTATCAACCTCCAAAACAGCCGCTGCATACGTTGGGGTCCGAGAATCCGCAGGCACATTCTCTTCCTCCAAATACCCCGGAACAGCCTGATCCGACACCTTCGCCCCCGTATATTGCCCCAAAGACATCTTGTCCAACGTCAACGGACGAATGCTACGCAATACACGGATCTTCTCATTGCAGATATGCCCCGCATCAAGCTTTGAACAGGGCTCCATTGCGGTAAGCGCCAAAATCTCCAGTAAATGATTCTGCATCACATCGCGAATGATACCGTAATCATTAAAGTAGCCGGCTCGGCCTGCAACGCTCAGATTCTCTTTCCAGGAGATCTGCACACTTTCGATATAATGATTATTCCATAATGGCTCAAACACGAGATTGGCAAACCGCAAAACCATCAGGTTTTGCAGTACCTCCTTGCCCAGATAATGGTCAATTCGGAATGTTTGCGCTTCCCGGAAAACACCTGCCATCCCGCGTACCAACTCATCTGAACTCGCCCGGTCACTGCCGAAGGGTTTTTCAATAACAACCCGCGACCAAGGAGAACTGATGCCGCACTGCACCAACCCTGCGCCCCCCAGCGCATGCGCGACATCAAGAAAAATCGAAGGCGGTATCGACAAATAATACAACCGGTTCACTTCTCGACTTTGTTCGACCTCATGCATTCTGCCATACAGATCCAGATACGCATCACGATCCCCGTATTGACCTGGAACATAATAACAGCGCTCCAAAAATGCCTGCATCAGAACCTTGCAAGACTCCCCCGGAGCATAACGACATGTTAAATGCTTTTCCAGCACCTCACGAAATGCCACATCAGAATATGCCGTACGCGAAAAACCAAAAATACGAAATTCTTCTGGCAAGCGGTCCTGACAATACAGGGCAAAAAGGGAAGGATATATCTTCTTTCTTGCCAAATCGCCCGAGGCCCCGATTACAACTACACTTAATGGGCTTTGGGATTCGCTATCCATGATCATCTCTCCTCACATGTTTTGGTTTCCCTTGCATTATACATAAAAGAGTCGTGTCACAAAATATCCTACGATCAAGATTAACAGAAAGGAAACAATGACCGATTTGCGGGTAGCGTAACCAACGCCTACGGCTCCCTGCGTGGTAGCAAAACCTTGGTGACAAGCTACCGTCGTGATAATAATACCAAAAAGAAAGGCCTTCAGTAAACCAACTGCTAAATCCTTCACTTCGGCCCACCGCGTGGCATTGTCAAAATATGTCGACCAAGCCACCCCAAGTTGAGTAGAACCGACAATTCCCCCACCAATCACACCCATTACACACGTGTAGAAAGCCAGCAAAGGAGTCATAATCATCATCGCAACCAAGCGGGGCATTACCACAAAACGAACGGGATCAATAGACATAATCTCCAGAGCGGCAACCTCTTCCGATACCACCATCGTACCAATTTGAGCAGCAATAGCAGACCCCACACAAGCCGCTAGAATCAATCCCGTCATGAAGGGACCCATCTCGCGCAACATCGAAACCATTACCGCTGTACCAATAAATTCCTCTTGGCTAAATCGCCGTAACTCCAAACCCGTCTGTAAAGCAAGAATCATCCCCGTAAATAACGCCACCACCGTGATGACACCAAGACTCTTGATACCAAACACAAACATCTGGGTCAGAATTTCCTTGCGCGCGCGCCTAGAAAACATCGTGCGCATCGAAAACAAAGCAGAAAACAAAAGAAAAGTAGCCCTACCTGTTTCCCGGAACGAAAAGACGCATCCACGCCCCAAACGACCAAACCAATTCTTGGGCGCAGGAAAGAACTCTGGCTCTCTGGTTATCATATATCACCTGATCCCCTCTCAACCGTCCGATCCCGATTCGGGCTCGATATCGCGACGAATACGCAGAAAGTACAATAACTGATAGGTTCTTTGCAAATCATCCCGCTCATATCCAACCAAACCATACAGAAAACGCCAACTGCGCACATCCTCTTCTGCTTGTGAATGTAACAGCGGAAAAACACGCAAGTCATGCTGATCCGTGGACTGCTCCCAGCGAACCAGCCCCCACAATAGCTCCGACAAACGCCGATCCGCAGAGCGTTCACGTCGGAACAATGTCCATATAGGAGCCCAATTGCGCTCAATACCCGGAGTCTGCCGCAACGGCCACAAATCAGGAAACCGCAGGAGGCTGTGCTCCGCCTCACGCCGGTATAACCCCAAGGGCCAAAGGCGTGCATAACGCGAAATACTCTCCTTTCCCTCTTCCTCCGTACCGTGATCCGAAGCTACCTGCTCTGTTTCACGCTTACGAACATGCTCATGATACCAAAACGGCAAAAGGCGAAAGCGCGTCATGATCTCGCGCGGACGCTCTGTACGTTGACCAGACAGCACAGGCCATAATGCAAACCAACTGCGGTCATGACCACGGCGACGACGCCCGCCAAGCGGGAAAAGATAAAAACGCTCATGATCCGGACTATCCACATACTGCAAAATCGGCCATGGGGCATTGAAGGCAAAGTGATCCATTTCGCCCCACTCCACCTTGAAAAAAGGCGGCAACAACATACGAGATTGACGATCCGGCAAGTTCACTTGCCCGTAAAACGGGAACAGGATAAATCCGCCCCCATCAACATCCGGATAATGATAATCCACAGAAGTCCAGAAAGGCCATAACACAAAGCGTTTCGTCCATCGATCAGGATTATACGAATAGCCATACAGCGGCCATATCCGCCAACGCGAAAGAGCCCCGCCTGTTGTCCGCGAATAGATAGGCCAAAGCACCGAAGTCGTCTCATTCTCGCCTTGATAACTGCGCGCATATAAAGGAAAAAGCACGAACCAGACACGATCTCGCCCTAGGATTTCATGTACCCTCCCTCCAAAGGGAAAAAAGGCAAAGTAAGGTACATCTGCCGCATCACGTCCACCAAAAACAAACGGGAAAATGGACCAACGGTGACGAGATGGAGTTGAACCCGTGTCAAAGTCATGCCCAAAGGCTGGAAACAATCGCCAATGCAACTCATCTTCACGAGAAATAAAAGCCCCCAAAGGCCACATCACATCCGTCACCGAACGAGCCCGTTCATCGTGAGAAGTATGCGACCAGAAAGGCCGGACTGCCGTAAAGCGCTTACCATCAGGAGACTGGCGATGTTCCACGAATGGCCCCGCCACTTGAACCCCTTCATTTCCCTCAAAATCTGGACCGGAACGATACAGCGGACCAGCATCTACCGGCCCGCCGCGCGGACCAGCACAACCCATGCCACCTATGCAAAGCAAACCCATTAGCAAAAGTGCACTACAAAAATTTCGGAAAACTTGCATACCCGATAACAAAGCTAATCTCCTGCATACCCCAAAATTTCGTCCTCTACACCAAACAACGAAGCAATCAAGGCCGCACGAATCCACATACCATTTCGCATCTGACGCCAGTAAACCGCCCTCGTATCATGATCAACGGCAGGAGATATTTCATCCCGCCGCGGCAGCGGATGCAAAATGGCAGCATCCGGTTTCATGAGCAAAACCTCATCTGCTCCAATCCGATAGCGTGCCGCATCAAACGCATGTGTCGCGCCATCCGCTACGTCCCACTCATCCTGAACCCGCGTCATATAGACAGCATCGGCAGACGCCAACTCCGGGCGTAAATCATCCCGCAACGAATAGGTAATGCCTCGCTCGCGTAGCAGCTTCAAAATATCTTCGCCAATTTGCAAGTCATCTGGTGCTACAAAACACTGCTCTACTCCTTCATACTGCGTCAACAGCACGGCAAGCGAACGAACCGTTCGCCCTCGTTTCAGGTCGCCAGCAAAAACAATACGTTTCCCATCTATACCACCACACGACTCGAAACTGCGCTGCAACGTGTAAATATCCAATAGGGCCTGGGTGGGATGTTGATCCTTTCCCGATCCGGCATTGATAACAGGAACAGGACGCTCCGAGTTGGATAATAACCAAGCAACCCGCTCAGCAAGGCCACCGATCTCACTACGCATGATGATCAAGTCAAAATACGAACTAAACGTACGTACCGAGTCATCCCGAGACTCACCCTTGAACTCACTCGAGGTGGATGGATTACGAACCTCCCCCATCTTCAACCCCAGAATCTCACATGCAGCACAAAAAGACAAAAAGGTACGTGTACTCGGTTGTGAAAAAAACAACATCGCCCGTTTATGCGATAGCGTACCTTGCAAAAAATCATTTCCCGCATGTGTTTTGGCAATCCGCCGGATCCGCGTCGCCAACGCCCCTAGCGCATCCAACCGCGCACGACGGAATTGTTGCGCCAGAATCACATGCTGCTCACGCTGGTCATTTCCAAAGTACGAGGCCTTCTCATGCACCGGCAATGAATGAAACGTTTCCCAGTCTATTTCTGCAAGTTTCCTCATACATCGACCTCAATTTGCGCAACCACCAAAAAGCATCAATTGCCTGCCGTGGCCACAAACAAAGACTTCATCGTGTGCATTTTATTTTCTGCCTGATCAAAGACACGCGAAAAAGAACCTTCGAAAACGGCATCTGTCACTTCCAAAGCACCGGTATCTAGCGTCACTTCCGTGTTGTGATCATGAAACGCCGGCAAACAATGCAAGAAAATAAGTTGTCCATCATCCATGTGGCCCGTTTTTTCCATGAGTGCCGTATTCACTTGATACGGTTGTAAAAGGTTTAACCTTTCAGCCTGCTGTTGCTCTTCCCCCATGGACACCCAAACGTCCGTATAGACGACATTGGCATCTGCGACCGCAATCGACGGATCTGACTCAACCTTTGATGAGCCACCATGTTGCCGGGCTCGATCTGCACACCAGCGCACCAACGCATCGTCAGGAGCAAGAGCAGCAGGTGTTGCATTAACAAAATGCATCCCCACCATGGCACATGCAAGCATCAGTGATGTTGCCACATTGTTGCGGCCATCCCCAACATACACCAGCTTCACGCCACCCAAACGGCCAAAATGCTCCCGTACCGTCATCAAATCCGCCATCGCCTGCGTCGGGTGGTGGTCGTCCGTTAATCCGTTCCACACTGGAACCCCCGCATGACGCGCCAAAAGGGAAACCGTTTCCTGCTTGTATCCACGAAAAAGAATGCCATCAAACATACGACCCAACACGCGCGCAGTATCCGCCACAGACTCTTTCTTTCCTAAGTGAATATCTTGCGTTGTTAAGAATTCGGTGTGTCCCCCTTCATCTGATGCCGCAACCGCACAAGCACAACGGGTACGCGTAGACATCTTCTCGAAAATCAGGGCAAGATTCTTACCTCGTAAACGACGCGGTGAATCCCCAGTACCCTTCTCCTGCTTCAGCACATCAGCCAAATCCAGCAAATACAGTAATTCATCATCCGTTAAATCCGTAATCTGCAGCAGGGAACGTCCCTGCAACTTTTGCCCTACATCCATAAAAGACTCCCAACACAAAAATGCATACCTTCATGCTTCGAAACGAAAGGGAAAGCCTATAACACCAGCAAAGACAATACCAGCGTTTTGCAAAAACCTCTGAACAATGATAACATGTGGCTGAATCTGGTACAGTCTAGCATATCTCACAAACTTCGTAGCGAGAGTGTGAAGCGTGCGTCATAGCGGGTTCGCGGCGCAGTGTGGCGGGCGACAGTGTGTAGAAACACATGGAGGTCGACACGCAAGTCGCGGGCCCG
>PXBF01000128.1 GCA_003567005.1 PVC group bacterium | reverse complement strand
TATATGTAGGGATCATTGGGGTCCCTGATAAACTGGAGGTATTGGAATGCGTGTTGCACGAATTCTCGGGGAAGGCGAAGCATTTTACCACATATTGAGCAGGATCGTAGACCGGCGGCTGCTTCTCGATGACACGGAAAAGGAGCGTTTTCGCCGGATCATGCGTGCGGTAGAGGCGTTCTCAGGGTGCCAGGTGTTGACGTGGGCTTGCCTCTCAAACCACTGGCACGTCTGTCTGCGTGTCCCCGAACCCGAACCGTTGACAGACAGCGAGCTGATCAAGCGATTGCATTATCTGTACGAGAACGCCGCAGTGGAACAAATAGCAACCGAACTGGCCGATCTACGAGCAAATGGCAGGGACACAGAAGCCGAAGCATTGAAAGCACGCTATACGTGCCGGATGTACAACCTCTCGGAGTTTGTCAAAACGCTCAAGCAACGCTTTACGATGTCCTACAACCGCCGACATGAGCGGCAAGGAACGCTCTGGGAATCGCGATTCAAAAGTGTCCTGTTCGAAGGTTCGCGCAGGGCACTATGGGCGCTGGCCTCCTATATTGATCTCAATGCCGTGCGCGCCGGCATTGTATCAGATCCGCAGAATTATCGTTTCTGTGGCTATGGCGAGGCAATCGCTGGTGTGAAGATTGCCCGCCAAGGGCTTATTCGCGTGATGCAATCGCCGGATGGTACGATGGCAAACTGGGAACGACTTGGGAAACATTACCGGCATTTGCTTTATCAGCGGGGCGTCAAGGAGCCCGACCGTAATCGCGGCGGCATTGATATCGAGAGAGTCAAAGAGGTACTTGCAACTGGCGGGCGATTGACCATGCGCGAGGTGCTGCTTTGTCGCGTGCGATACTTCTCCGACGGCATGATTCTGGGGTCGCGCGTCTTCGTGGACGAAGCCTTTCACGTCCACCGAGGTAACTTCGGTGTAAAACGCCGCACGGGAGCCAGAAAGATGCAATCAGCCTCATGGCATGGGCTGTTCACGGCGCGGCGTTTACAGCTTGCCCCCGTGACCCCGCCTGCTGTGTGCTGACCATCCGCACAGTCAATCCCTGAAACGCCGGGCATTCGCAGCGGTGATGGCCGGGCTCTGCCCGAGAACGGCCAGACACCAGCTTTTTCGCACTCGAGCAGGCGTGCAAGCCTCCCGGACAAGCGTCCGCAGCATTCGCCACGCACTGCCTCACCTTCTGAGACAACATAAAGCCACATCATCGCCGGACACCAAACCAAATATGGTCAGATTGCCCGTCCCCATTTACTCGACTGATAGTATGATAAAACGCTTCTCCCTCACCAAGAACACGAGCCACACGCATGTCGATACCTCCGGTTAGCAGGTCCCCCATAGTCCTTACATATACCTGAAGAAACGAGCACGCCCGATTTCCAGAAAAACTTTCTCACATAGTGTGTCCCCTTTCCCCTTTGAAGGAACGTTCTAGCCCGCATATCTCACAAGCCATCACCTGCGAGCGCGAATAGCAGGTCATATCGGGCCCGCGACTTGCGTAGCGACCTCGATGTGTGTATACACACTGTATGAGTACCAAAACGAATGAGATAAACCCGCACGAAAAACTGATAAAGGGAGCAGACCAGATGGCGCATGATCAAATGATGCATAATAACCCAACAACGACGAATTGTGATAGTAATGCGGTTGCACAAGCTTCAGAAGTATGGGTACCCGACAACGGCGACGGTACCTACACGAACCCGATTATTCACGCGGATTACTCTGATCCGGACGTAATCCGGGTTGGCGATGTGTATTACATGACCGCGTCCTCCTTTCACTGTGTCCCCGGTCTGCCCCTTTTACGCTCGATGGATTTGGTCAACTGGGAGCTGATCGCTCATGCGCTACCCGTCATGGAGCCAACGGAAGTGTACGACAAAGCGCAACACGGTAACGGTGTATACGCGCCGTGCCTGCGGCATCACGACGGCTATTTCTTCGTTTTCTGGGGTGATCCCGATTTTGGTGTTTATTACACGAAAAGCAAAACCATAGAAGGTCCCTGGAGCAAACCATATATGGTGAAACAAGGACGGGGCTTCATCGACACTACGCCCCTGTGGGATGATGATGGCAAAATATACCTCGCGCATGCGTTCGCGAATAGCCGCGCGGGGAGGCACTCCATCCTGGTCGTCCAGGAAATGGCGCCGGACTTATCCGCGATGGTTGGTGAGGAAGTGGTCGTTTTCAACGGACTCGATTCCGGGAATTACACGGTCGAAGGTGCCAAGTTTCATAAGCGCGATGGTATGTACTACATTCTGGCTCCCGCTGGCGGTGTGAAGGACGGATGGCAACTGGCATTGCGCGCAAAACATGTGTTCGGCCCCTACGAACACAAGCGCGTTCTCGAGCAAGGCCCAACCGACATCAATGGTCCCCATCAGGGGGCTTGGATCGATACCCCGAAGGGCGAGCATTGGTTCATCCATTTCCAGGACAGAGGTGCCTTCGGGCGCGTGGTGCACCTCAATCCGGTGCGCTGGGAAGGCGGCTGGCCGCTCATGGGCGTTGATCTCGACGGCAATGGCGTCGGCAACCCCTTACACACACACCGCAAGCCCGCCGTCGATGGTCCAACCCGCCTGATCACGCCTGCCGATAGTGATACCTTCGCAAGCGGAAAACCAGGTCTGCAATGGCAATGGCATGGCAATCCCAAACCGTCATTCGGAAGCGCTGGCGTGCCAGGTGGCTATTATCGACTGCACATGCAACCCCGGCCTGCCGACGGTGCCAACATCTGGAGCGGACGGGTACCGAGCTTACTGTTGCAAAAATTTCCAGCCGAAACATTTGCCGCCACCGCAAAGATTGTGCTGCACCCCCAAAAAGATGGCGACGAGGCCGGCTTTATCGTCATGGGAAAGAGCTATCAGTACATCGCGCTCAAACAGCAGGATGGGCAACCGCATGTCCGCGTTGTGAATTGTCAGAATGCGAACAAGGGCGATCACGAAATCGAGCAGCACGTCGCTGCCGTCGCAACTCACGCCATAATCTTCCGGATCGAGGTCGACAAAGGCGGATGCTGCCGGTTCTTTTACAACTTGGATGGCGAATCCTTTACGCGTGCCGGCGAAACGTTCACCGCCACCGCCGGAGGCTGGATTGGTACCAAGATCGGCTTCTTCGCCCTAACGGATACGGCTGGCGATCCGGCTGGCCACGTGGATCTACACTGGATCCGATTCCCCCCGACAATGCAAAGAGAGATCTAATGCCAAAGCAGTCGCCGATTCTTGTTATTCTGCCGGCCGTGGAGCCGGGCAATCGGAATTACGGGGAGATTCCCGGACATCTATCTTCGTTTCCGGATCTTGCCGTCAGGCAGGTGGAATATCCGTCACTTGTCTGGTACAACAGGCCTGTTCAGGACGAAGCAATGGCGCAGATTCGATCATGGAACGTCTCGTCCGTTATTATCGTTGGATTCAGCAAGTCAGGACTTGGTGCCTGGAATATTGCACGCCGGATGCCTGACCTCGTCACAGGAACCATCATTTTTGATGCGCCGGTGGCTCGTGACACCCTTCCGCCGTGGGGGACCGCGCCATTTTACAAGGACGATGCGGCATGGCAGGAGGATCTCCCGTCGTGTACCTGCGAGCAGTTCAAGTCGGTCATGCCGCTTAATCACCGGCTCGTGCTGATCTCCGGCAGCGGCTTTCATGATGAGATGTGTAAGCTTTCCCATAAACTGTCGTGCGTTGGACTCGAGCATATCTTCCTGCCGCACCCGGATATGAAACATCACTGGAATGGAGGGTGGATAGAAGAGGGCGTGAATGAAGTTATAGGCAAAGCTGGCGATCGATACACACGAGCTTGATCACGTGTTCGGGGCAGGGGAGGGTTAGGTTAAATGGGGACAGACAATATAAGCTGGCATTTGTCGCGATTCGCTTGATGTTGTTGCTGATTGTGTAGATGCGTTGTTGTTTTATTGCTGAAAGGGCGGTTGACCGGTGCTGCGCATTTCTGTGGCTGATAGTTAGGTGCCGCGCATACCGTTGTCTGCAGACAGAGATTGGGCTAAACGACTGTTTTCGGCAGCATGCTGCGACACCGAAGCGAACGTCCGGCTTTTCAGTGTTTAGGGTAGTGCAGTTAGTCAGCACACAATCGGAGGTGTCACGGGATCGCGCTGTAAACGCCTTGCCGTGAATAGCCGATTCGGCCTGACGCATCGCATGATTCTAGCACCTGTCTGGCGTCTGACTCCGAAGTTACCGCGGTAGCGGTGAAATGCTTCATCCACAAACACGCATGAGCCCAGAATCATACCGTCGGAGAAGTACCGTACGCGGCAATGCAGTACTTCGCGTATGCTTAGTTGTCCACCGTTTGCCAGTACCTCTTTGACCCGCTCGGCATCAATTCCGCCACGATTGCGCTCGGGGTCTTTTGTGCCCCGCTGATACAGCAAGTGCCGGTAATGCTTTGCCAGGCGTTCCCAGTTTGCCCTTTTGCCATCTGGCGATTGTATTACGCGGATAAGTCCCTCGCGGGCAATCTTCACTCCGGCGATTGCCTCGCCATAGCCACAAAAACGATAATCCTGCGGGTCCGACACAATGCCAGCGCGTACGGCATTAAGGTCGATATACGAGGCCAGCGTCCATAGCGCCCTGCGAGAACCTTCAAATAGTACACTTTTGAAGCGTGAT
>PXBF01000163.1 GCA_003567005.1 PVC group bacterium | reverse complement strand
GGTCTCCAATCCATCCAGAATAACATTATCCCGGTTTCCGAGCACAGTCGTGTGATCACCGGACTGGTGAATGATCAAGTCATGCTGCCCGCTTTTGAGAATGTCCAAAACCTTTTGCGGCGTAAAGGTAACCTGCGGGTCCAGCTCGCGCGTCAAACAAAAATCCTCGATATCACGTATCAGTTCCCCACGCCGTGCGCCTTTAAGAATATCCTGATCTGTCACCGTGGCCACATCGGTGTTGGTGAAGCAGATGCTATACACTTTATAGCGGCGCAATGCCGTGAGATACAGCAAGGTAATCAAACCGCTCCCCATTACGGCTTCGGCAATGGCCACATCCGGTGCCTGATAGTAGAGATACAACACCGAACAAATCAGTGAAAACACACTGAAGTAAATGACGGCATAGCGCAAATTCTCCGATCGCAACGCCAACACGGCCAACAAAAGCAAGATACCAAGCAAGATCGTCTCAATCATCGCCAAACTCCCGCTTGATACGGTATCCGCACTTGAAGGCCGAACGCGCAATACCGGTTGTTGCCAACGGGCCCGTCATCATGTCAAAAATCATCAATGCCAATACCTTGAGCGTCACCACCCATGAGCCGCTCACGAGCATCACACCAAATAGCAGCGTGATCATCCCCATGGTATCCACTTTGCTGGTAATGACAACGCGTGCATAGAAATCCTGATAAAAGAGGATGCTGTAGATGCCAATCATGCAAAAGACGAGACCCGCACCAATCAGAATCTGCCCCAGTACCTCCGTCATACCTCCCCCTTCTTCTCGATGTAGCGGGCAATCAAGATACTCGCGATGAACCCCAGCAGCGCATACACAATGGCAACATCAACGAGAAAGGTGCGATCCATCAGTACGGCCATAACCGCAATGGCCATCACAATCTTGGTGGTAATCAAATTCATGCCCAGCAGCCGATCCCACACCGTGGGACCGATCACTACCCGTGCCAGACTTGCCAGCAACAGCAACGCAAGCACCACCAGTGTTATTACCAGAAATTGCATACCAACCTCTTCCTATGTCTCGCGTACCGCCGCCTTTTCCAACAAATTCTCAAAGCCCCCCTTGATTTCCTTACCCGCAATTTCTGGATCACGGGTATGCGCATCAATCCAGATCACTTTCAGCCGCTGGCCATCCGTTTCCATCGTCACGGTTCCCGGCGTCAGCGTGATCGAGTTCCCCAATAACGCGATATAAAATGGATTATCCAGCTTCGTCTGAACTTCCACTACATTCACATTCACACCGCCGGTCAGAATCTTGGCCATTGCATGAAATCCGGCGTCATAAATCTTCCAGACCAACACCAACAAATACCACAACAGCATCAAAGGACGAATCGCATAGCGTTTACTGTAGTCCCCTTTCAACACGAAAACATTGGTAAATGTCAGTGTAAATGCCGCAACGGCCAACCCGAGCAAGACATTCTGCCACGAATACGATTCCTGCAGCACACACCAGACAACCGTTAGCAAACAAATGAACCCAACGGATGCACGTATCTGGACTTTCCCGAACACACGCAATCGCCCCAAGACACCACTTGTTTTTTCACATTCTGCACGCATCGAAACAAAATGCCACACCCACCCCCCCGCGTCAAGAGTTCCCCCGCAACAAATATTTTCCACTGTACGATGATATTCATCACATTTAACACATCACGTTAGGGACAATTACAGGGTGTTATCCCCGATGTAGACGGACTCGAGCGCATCGCCTCGCGTGACCTCAAATACGGGGATATGTCTCTGGATCAAATACGCCAATACCCTCGAATTAACATCTTGCAAGGAAAGTGTGCTACCCGCAAACCGGCAGACCAGCTTACCTGGATGCGCCATTTCAAAGACAGCCTCTGGCATTTGCCGTCCCAAGGGCGCCAAATCGACAACGGCATCCATTGCAATGTGATAGGAAACAACATGGTGCCGTCCGGTAACATCACTCACTTTGGTTTGGCGTACGAGTTTACCCTTCCGAATAAACGCAACGTGGTCACAAATCCGCTCGATCTCGTGCAAGTTATGCGAGCTAATGATTATGGTTTGACTACCAGGTCTTTCTTTTAGCAATTGCCGCATATTTGCAACCTCACGTGGATCCAAACCACTCATTGGTTCATCCAGCATAACGAGTGCAGGCTCACCAAGAAATGCCTGCGCAATAACGACACGACGGCGCATGCCATGCGAAAGGGTGCGAATTTGTGCCGCCGCCCGATCTGAAAGATGAACCCAATCGAGTACGGTTGAAACAGCCTTCTCTATGTGCGAAGGCGAAATCCCCTGCAATCGTGCGAAGTAGGTCAGTACCCCCCGCACGCTGGCATAGGAAGGGAAAATGGCATCCTGCGGCATGACGGCTACTCGACCGGCATGCCTACCCGGATCAAAGGGACCTTCTCCAAACAGATCAATCGTTCCGGCATGAAGCCGCTCATAACCGGCAATCACGGCAAACGAGGTCGTCTTCCCAGCACCATTGCTACCCACCAGTCCCATGGCGACACCCGCAGGCACTTCCAGACTCAACCCATCCAACGCACGGCAACGGCCAAATCTTTTAACCACACCTGATAATCGAAGAACATGGGGTATATGCAATGTCTCTCCAAACTGTTACAAATCTTTTCGTAAAAAACACCAATGGCCCAGCGAAAAATACACGAGCCCCAACGTAATACTATAAATCATGGCAGGAACATAATATACCGGATTCGTGCGCCACATATCGAGACGCTGCGTGGCCGGTGCGAACACGGAAACGCTATCCAAAACCTGCTTCCATATCGGTGCGGATACCCACTGACTCGCACCGCGTATAATCGAAAGTCCCGTCCAGAGCAACAACGCAAGCACAACCGCTTGATTTGGAGACCGGCACACCTGAGACACCCCCAACCCCAACCCCACAAAAGCCATGCAATAGACCCACACCTTCAGACCATACATGAGCATGGCACCTATTACATCCGCACCTGCCAGACTTTGCAGACGAAAACGGGCAACGCCCCACGCGCTCACGGCACTCAACAGTAGCGGTATCATCACTTCCAGCGCCTGGCCCAGATACTTGCCCAAACACCATTCCGTTCGCGTAACACGAACCACGCTGAAGCGTGCGTAGCCGGATGCGACTTCCTCGGCAATCCGACTCGGTGTGGAAAGCAGAATCAAAATCGGGGTAAACGTAAATGCCAGCCAACCATAAATCAAGGCTATCGGGGCCACTCCTAAAAGTTCTTGCCCCACCTGCTCGTTGCCCACAAGTTCACGCACCATCCGCTGGAAGGTAACCGATTGCCACAAAGCATCAGCCACCGCTCCGGGGCTAGCCGCTGCCGTTAAACCCAACGCATTGGACAGCTCTACCTCTACACGATGCAATGCCGTTATAAGCCCGAAGCAAGCCCCCCCCGCCCCCAGAATATAAAGTGCGAGCATCAGCACAAAACGCCTGCTCCGAAGTGCATCATGCAACTCAGCGCGCGCAACAAACCCAATTTTGGAAAAAGACAACATCATTAAAAACGGAGCCTGTCTTCGATGCCGATCAACGGCCGCGCTACCTCCGGATCAATAAAATCCGTGAGACTGAAACGCTCGCCTGCTCTCTGCCGCCAACCATCCGGCAACTCTTCATTCATTTCATCATACGTGATCACCATCGCTTCCGTTATTGCATGTACCATCCGGATCCCTACCTCAGGTTGCACAACATCAGCATCGCGTATGGAAGCTGCAAACGCATCAATGGTAGCCCCGATTCGAATATTCATGGCGGCCAATGCAGTCTCAAATTGCAAAGACTGCACATCATTCAAGCGTGCATTGGATACAAATGTGGATTTGGCGATCTCCACCCGCGTCTGCCAAAGCTCAATGGCCGCATCCAGATCCCAGTCCCCCGGGACAGACGTATCAGGTTCCGTAACATCGGCTACTTGATCCACACGCTGCACCTGCGACGTTTCTGCCACTTCCTCTTGCGCGGTTGCTTGATCGGGTTCACGCACTGCACCATCGCCCGGCTGCCGTTCCATAGAATGCGAACGGCGACGTTGCCCCTCCTCGAGCCCCAACAGGCTCCCCACACGACTGCCCCCTGCGCCAACACGATCACCGGACTGCACAATCCGACGCATCTGCTCCGCTTCTGTTC
Organism: PVC group bacterium; assembly: GCA_003567005.1. Taxonomy (GTDB): domain Bacteria; phylum Verrucomicrobiota; class Kiritimatiellia; order UBA8416; family UBA8416; genus T3Sed10-140. The sequence continues at coordinate 49,437 of PXBF01000163.1, read as the reverse complement.
GGAGCTCCCGTAATTCCGCGCGCGGCCCAAGCCCGCCGATTACCAAACCAGCAAATAGCGCCAATGGTAATAACAAATACGACTTCATCACAAAAACCTCTTTATCTCCTTTTTTATATATATCCCTTCCTACTCAGCATGACGCTCAGCATCCTGAACAGGTATCGGTGCGACATAATCATCGCCGAAGAGGCGGCGGTGAACGCATTCATTACGGTACACTTCCCAATCATAGGTACCGATACGACGGTAGAAAAGCGTGATGAACGAGGAGGTCATCACGATGAATGCCGAGTACAGAATCGCCAACCACAACATCTGGTTCAGGTAAGGACCCGTGAAGCTAAGGAGAATCACCGCCAAGGCAATCGGGCCATTCTGAATACCCGTCTCCAATGAAATGGTACGGCTATATCTCGGGGGCAATCGGAAAAGGGTAGACATGCCATACCCGAACAAAAAGCCGGATGCGCCAATCCCGATACTTGCCAAATAAATAGTAGCCGGTGTACGCAGAAAAAGACCACCATGACGAATGATCACGGCTCCCATCAAAAACAGAATCACGATAATCCCCATGAAGGAAGCCGTATCTTCTGCCGCCTTGGCCCATCCCGGGGATATCTTCTTGAGTATCATGCCTGCACCCACGGGAATCAAAACCAGCAGCAGGGAATAAATGATATTCAAATACGGAATCACAAAGGTAGTATCCTTTCCCCCCGCAGCCGCAGAAGCCGCCACCTGCTCCGCAAAGCCACCGGCATAGAAATTCAGTAGCAGGGGCATCATAAACAAGGCCATCAGCGTTGAAGCCGCCGTCATACTGATGCTGAGCGCAACCGACCCTCTGGCAAAATAGGCAAACATATTCGAAGTCGACCCCCCCGGCAAACACCCGATCAATACAATGGCCACCGCCAAAGCCGGCGGCAAATCCAGCAGCTTGGCGAGTCCAAATGCCAAGAGCGGCATAAGACCAAACTGCGAAAGAAACCCGATCAACACACCGCGCGGTCGTTCCAGCACCAACCGGAATTCCTTCAGCGTCAGACTGGCCCCCATACCAAACATGATAATCAGAATCATGATGGCAAGCAGTGCCTGATGCACAACACTCAGCAATTCACGTTCTATTTCCATTATTTCCTTTGGGTGTTGAACATTTCATCTATAAGATCACGGTACTTCTCTTCAATTACATGACGCCGCAACTTGAAGAGATTGGTAATCTCTTTTCCCACCTCGAAGGGCTCCGGCAGCTTCCGCAGCACACGAATGCGCTCATAGGGCCTGAAACCATTCTCCCCGGAAATCAACTGCCGGACTTCTGCCTCTAATTGTTCATCGGAAATGGTTGTATCCGGCTTGGGATCTGTTTCATCTGCATCCTCTGCCGGAACCACCAATACCCCCAAGTGACGCTCGTCTTGCCCCACCACCATGCAGTTATCAATCAAGGGGCTTTGCCGCAACAGACTTTCAATGGGACCCGGTTCCACATTCTCCCCGCTCGAAAGTACGATCGTCTCCTTGCTACGACCCAACACTTTCAGACAATCATTACCATTGATCAACCCAAGATCCCCCGTACGAAACCAACCATCCTCCGACAAAACCATACCCGTCATTGTCGAATCTCTATAATAGCCTTTCATCACCTGCGGACCCCGCACCTGAATTTCGCCTTTGCGCATCCGCCCCGCATTCTCATCCTTCGCATCCGGATAAAGAATGTCGCCACTATCCACATCCACAATCCGGATTTCGGTTTCCGGAATAAGTGGCCCCACCGTACCGATCACGCGATGGGTCAAGGTACGTACGGCCAATACGGGCGAGGTTTCTGTCAAACCATACCCTTCCAGCACGGTAATCCCCATATTGTTGAAAAATCGATCGATATGCTCCGGCAGCGCACCGCCCCCCGAAATCGTGGCTTTCATCGAACCACCGGCAACCTGACGGATGCGTTCCAACACCGCCACATTGAAAAAACCGTACCAAGGCAGTAATAGGAACCAGCACAGACCATACCAGACACATCCTAGGTTGCGTTTCCAGGCAACCGGCGGATGCGTGCGATAATCATACCCTTTCAAGTAAAACAGCGAACGGTGATAATGCCGACTCAACCAATGGGCAATATGGAAAAGACCCCGCCGGACGGGGTGCGAATGAGCCACATTTTTGAGGATGCGGTCATGCAATGTCTCCCATAAACGCGGAGCCGACCCCATGAACGAGGGCTCCACCGCCAACAAGTCCCTTGCCAGGAGCCGCGGGTTCGAGTAATACGTGCAGGCACCGGCATGTATCGTAATCATCTCGAAAACACGTTCATAAATATGCCATACCGGCAATAAGGAAAGTACCCGATCCCGCCAGGTAAGATGCAGCGGAATATTACGAATCTGCGAAACCATGTTCGCATGCGTCAACATCACACCCTTGGGACGTCCAGTGGTGCCCGATGTATAAATCAACGTAAACAGATGCTCCGGCTTGAGTCTCTCCATTCGCTGCGCAACCGCTTGGTCCCCATCTGCAAGTAAACGTTTTCCACGTTCCTCTACCGCCGACATCGAACAGGACGCTTTCGCCTTCGGCTCTCCCTCCATCACGATGGTATAAACCGACAGTTCTTTTTCGGATGCAATCTCGTGTACCCGTTGTTCCATCGTCACATCCTCGACAATGGCCAACCGAATGCCAGCATGCACCAGGATAAAAGCCAGCTCTTTGTCCGTCACATCACTACCACGCGGAACATTTGCCGCCCCTGCAAAATGCGTCGCGCAATCCGACAAAATCCATTCCACACGATTGTCGGAAAAAAGCCCGAGATGCCCCCGCTCTACAAGCCCCAAGTCAATCAGGCCAGTCGCCAGATGCCGCCCCCGCTCCGCCAGACCCGCAAAGGTAAGCGGTTGCCATTTTTTTGCATCTACACGGTAACCGAACGCAGGCATATCCCCATATTGCTCCGCAGCCCACACATACAGCCCGGCAAGATGCGAAAAATCCAGTTGTTTCGTGTCCCCCATAAACGTCCCACTCGCTATGATTCTCGAACAGCTTTTCGTGACTTATATCCCAAAGCGATGAGCATACCCACATACCACGTTTTGCGCTATGTTAAAATTGAACACGATAATACCGCTCCCCAAAGCCGGGTAAGCAACATTCCTGCAAAATACCTGCAAAAGAGGCTCGACAATCCTTTAACAGCGAACACAATGAAACAAGGTAGTACATGGAATGCAAGGAGGATTATATGTCAGACAATACACCCACAAATACAGACACACGCGAAAACGCCCAAGTTGTAGGATATCTCAAAATGCAGTACCAGCCGGCCCCCGAATCCTTCAATGCAGGATACTCCATGTATGTGGCCGCATGGCCCCTCGTAGAATCCTATCCTGGTTCGCAATTTCAAACCGGCCTCTTTGGAACCTGGATGTTTGGGCAACCCGATGACCCTCCGCCTACGAAGCGGCTATACTCCGATATTGAAGGCGGACTTGGCTGGTGGCGCGACACCCAGTATCCGACGATAACACCAAAATTCATTATGGGCGGCGTCGCCTTGAATTTCGTGGCATGGGCCAATGGCCCCGGAGCAGGAAAGGGACGCGATTGGAACCATCCAGCAGGACACTATGGTGTTGCACAACTTAGCCCATGCGTACTTTGGCCTCCCGATGGCTTAAATGTGAAACAGGGAACCTGCGGCGAATTGTGGGGATACGGCTACTTGCCGCTACCCCTGATCCAACCCAAAGCCACCACGGGCGGGAAACCCATTCCGACGGGCGGTAACTGTTGGACGCTCTTCTTAAATACAGCTAATTTCAAGGGACCCGTCGCATTTTTCACACCATACTTCTTTTCCCACGTAGCCGAGGAAGACCCATCGCTGGCGGGCAAATTTCTCGATACACGCCCAACCGTAACCAATCGACCTGTGGCCATGGAAACGCAGCATATTCCTGCCATGCAGGCCACCGACAACAAGGGCGAGACCTATGCAAAAATTGCGCGCACCCGATTCCCGGTCGATGAACAAGACGCATCTGTCGTACTGCATCAAGTCAGAGCATACAGCAAAAAAGCACTCTGGGACCAAGTACAGACCTGGCTGGAGGATGACGGCTCCCCTGCAAATGGAAAAATCGATTGCGAGAATTCACATGTGTTTTCCTTCATGACGGAACAAGCATCAAACTGGTCTATTGATGATGGAAACACACCAAGAGAAAAAAGAATTCCCTTGGATTGGCAGAACATCGTTACGGCCGTTCCGCGCGGAGAGAAAGATTTTGAATACCGTTGGAATACGAAATGGGTCAAACGCGAAGGTCCCCTCGTCACATTGCCCGAGTATTACAAGCTCACCACCAATGCCGAGGGAAAATTACATTGGACACCCGTGCAACCAGAAAGGGTACCTGCTGAGACGGGCTTGACAGAAATGGAATTCACACCGAAACCTGCGCAACCCATGCCGCCGTATGTCACGCCCGAGGACCCCGATAGTTGTTGGAAAAAACCAGGCCCCGCAGCGGGCCCATTTGAAGCCAAACCCGGTGATGGCTCAACCGTCGTATATTATTGGTATCGGTTCGCCGATCAGCCTGCTCTTCTAAACGCAGACTTGTCTGATGCAGAACGCGAAGAACTACAGTCCAAAGTCGAAAGGCTACACCGGCAGTGGCACAAGGATGACGAATACCTCCCGCCACCAGAACATGGCACATTGGCAGAAATCGATCCCGCCCTGATTGTGGAGCCACCAAAAGGACTGGAAGCCGGCTATGTACCGATCGTCACCTGGCAAGGTATTGCCGAATCATAACGTATTCACGGGCCGCTTGGACGAGTGATGCGCAATCGGAAGAAGTGCATATCCTCATCCATCGGGATGTGATAAATCACCTCATCGAAGACGGTACCTATAACATTGGTGCCATGCGGCAAAACGTCCAGATCCAACCAGTCACCCCATAGCAAACTCTCTCGGGTCTGAACTTGATACACAAGCCATGGATCGTCCGTGCGAAGCAAATGACGATACACAAGCATACCTGCTTCCATGCTGGCCTGCGGATCCTGATGATCCAAGGCATGCTCGCGTAAATCGTCAATCGGTGGGATAACATCCCGGTACGTCGCCGTAACCGTGACCGCCGTGGCTGGCATCGTCAGCGTGGTCGATGCGCTATGTATGTCCGCAACACCGGCAACATCACCCGTCCAAATGTCAAACGTCTTACCATCGGGGGCTGTATCAGCCACAATATCGACTATTGCACCCTCTGCATACAAGCCACTGCCGATACCGTGGTTCACCGTCAATGTGTGTAGCAATGCCCTCCAATCGGGAGGGTCCAGGGTGATGGCAATATCATCCACATACGTTCCTGCACCACCTTTCACTTCCAGAATCGTGTAGCTCGTGAGTTGTGTATCATAAAAAGAAAACGTACCGATGCGAACGCCATCGACATACAGATCCCAAGTCGATGCATCATAATCACTGTAAACGGTGAAGCGAACCCATGCATCTTCGGCAACTGTCACACCAGTCGAAACCAACGCCTTGGCATCATACAGCATCACTTCATAATCAGGCCCCACATAAAAGAATACGGTCGCATCCTCCATAGGAATCGGTGTATTCCCAGCAGCCATCGGCTCCACAAGAACATGCAACTCTGTCCAGACTTCTGTCCGCTCATCCCTGAAAACGCGTTGCAGAAACCCTTGATCCTGATCCACTTTGGCGGCCTGATTGCCCGTACCCAGGGAAATCTCGTTCTGCACCACAACATCCTGGGCAATCCAGCTTCTTTGATCATGCAAGGACCCCAGCTCAAGCGCCTCGAACGTTTCTATAAAGGGAATCTCCTCATAGCCATACATCGCCGTCACTACCGCTGGGCCCGCCGGCATCGTCAGTGTCGTTTGCGGACTATACACATGCGCAATGCCTTCTGTATCACCCGTCCACCCCAAAAACACTTGCCCCTCCGGAGCCGGGTCCGCCGTAATGGCAACCATTGCGCCTGCACTATGTATACCACTACCTGATCCATTGAAAATCGTTAACGCATAATCCGGAGGTGCCGCATAACGCACAATCACCACACCCGAACCACCCGCCGCTCCACGCCAATTGTTATTGCCGCCGCCACCGCCACTACCAGTATGCGCCCTACCTGCCGTAGGAGCCGTCTCATCATTGGCTCCGTTCCCGCCGATCCCCGAACCACCGACACCCATGATGCCGCTTTGCGCCGCACCGCCACCACCACCAGCCGCATAAAAAACCGCATCCCCGCTGATAGAAAACAGACGGCCGTCACCACCGGATCCGCCCACAGCAAAATCATCTATCGACGGAGCCGCACTACCGGCACCGCCACCACCACCAGCCGCATCCCCCGCATTGGCTCTCCACTCCGCACCATCATGTCCATACCCACCTGCATCCGAGTCCGACTGCAAACCCAGACCAGCAGGACTTCCGCGACTGCCACCGCCCGACCCACCATCACGCCCCTCTCGATGACCGCCACCACCGCCACCACCACCGAGAGCCGTGATCGACCCGAAACGCGAATCACCGCCATCCATACCGGTCTGGTTTCCTTGCGGTGCGCCGGCACCACCTACACCAACATCTACCACCGTCTCCCCCGAAACGACCCTTTGCGTTTCATACACAAGTCCGCCCGCACCACCGCCTGCAGCACCACCATTGCTAAAATCCGTCGAACTACCGCCACCACCGCCACCACCAACTACGAGTACATCTACTTCCAGTTCCATGCCATCCGGCACGATCAACGCAGTGTCGCCCCCTTCTCGAAAGGTATGGATAAAATGGCCATCCGCATAGCTGAGCTCCCCTCCCGCTGCACCCTGCACAGCGACCGTCACGGCAACTGTATCCGATACCTCCGTGAATCCGCGCGAATCCGACATCGTAACTTCCAGCAAGTATTCACCTGGAACGGTCGCATACAGCACGGTCGCAGACTCTGAATGAACCCCTTCTTCACAAAAGACCACCGTCTCCTCACCGAATGCAACATGACCAGGCCCCTCCAGCTTCGTCCAGGCAAAGCTGCTGTCCCCGCGTGCATGATCATGGCCATTCACACGCAAAATGGTTGTATGCCGCGTCATCACAGGATCATCTACCGATACAGATTCAATCTGCTTGAGCGGATCCAATATCACCGGGTCCGTATCAGCAGCTATTCTGTCGAGCGCCGTCTGGGCATCATCGCCCACTTCCCAGTCATCCAGATACGATTCCAGAAAGGGCACTGTGCCCGGATCAGGAACAACCGTATGCACCGAACCACCAAAATAATCACCGAGAAGCGCAATGGGACCACGCCGGCGCCCCCCGACCTCATCTGCCAGATAGGCCATGCAGGCCGGAACCCCTTCGGCGATGTTATGCTTATGCAAAGCACGCACACCACCTTCACGAACGCCGCCACTGAACATCCTATCAGCAGGACTCCGAAACCGAACCGCATCCAGTATCGCACCAGATACAGCCAGAATATCTTCATACGTGAGCCTTCGCTCTAAATGCCAATTCAACGTACTACGGGCAAGACCAACCGGTGTTGCGGCAACCGCTCGGATCGCGGGATACAGCTTGTCGCGATCAATAAGCCCTTGATTCTCCAGCGCGTCCCAGCGCCTCCACAGAATCCCCTGCGGACCATAGGCGCTGTGATGGTAGAACAATAACATGGCAAGATTACCATGCGCAAATTGCAAGGGATCCTCATCATCGAGGGGAAACGCCGGTTTCGCCGTGGTAATAGTCGCATCCAGTATGGTATCCAGAACCGATTGCCGTGCATTATCGTGCAAATACCGCAATGCTTCCGCAGCACGAAATCGAACAAAGGCATCCGCATCCGTCAAAAGCCCAGCCAGCACAGCAGCAGACGAATTGCTCCGGATTACCCGCAACGCCTCGCAGACTCCGGCACGTGCACTCGCATCAAGGTCAGTATCCATAGCAATCGCATGTAGCGCATCAAGCTGCGCCCCATTCACACCACGCGCCGAAATCTCTTCCGCCGCCAATTGCGTTACCTTGGGCGACCAACTTTCAAGATCCGCAAAGAGCTCTTCCATCGTGCGCGCGCTAGCATCATACGCAATCGCCTCGATTGCCTCGGCCACCGCATCAAGATCCAGCAGGCTATCCGGATTCTGGTTCCGACCACCAATATAGAGTTTACGTAACGGCAAACCATAGGTCATCAGCGCCGCTGTCGACATCCGGAAACCATGATAAAGGCTACCGCTGTCGGGACCCTCACCATTTAAGTTGTCATAAACAAAGTCCCCTTGCCAGGTACGCGCAAGATCAAGATGCCACGAAATCTGACTGAAATAGGCCGCAGCAGCTTCCTCTCCACCAACATTTGCCCCCAACGGTGCCCAGAAATAATTCCACCAAGGCCCCGTATGACCTTGCTCGCGGTTTTCTGCACCCGCCGTAGCCATCTTGGCAAAGAAACGCGCTTCCTCCTCACGCCCGGGCACACGCGATAACGCTAGTGCGGTTTGGCCACTCGTGCCATTATTTTCATGCAATGTTCCACCCGGTGCGTGTTCACCATATGGAATGCAGGATTTTCCACTATAATAACTAAAGAATGTACTCATGCGCGTAATCGCAGGTGCCAACTCAGGGTTTTGCAGCCCGCACTCCTTAGCCAACACTAAGCCCTGGAAGAGCGTAAGACCGGTTTGATTGACCGCGCCATAAACCCCACCAAGCGGACCATTGGGCGTACCATCCAGGTTCCAATCAGCAAAACGATGACCAACCGTACCATAATGACTCTGATTCTTGGCGATATTGACCGCATACGCTTCGATACCTGGCAAAACATATGTATCCCCCGTTGCCAGGTAATATTCCGCGAGGAATACCAACACGTAACCGCGCTCCCACGTAATCATCCCCGTCTCATCGGGCACATCCGCCATCATCTGCGCCCGAGTTGTTGCATTCGGAACCAGACCACGCGCAACATCCCGCAACCGTGCTTGATGATCAGAGTTATCGGACAGCAGCAACGTAATGAAATTAAACCGACTGCGGCGATCGCCAGGCGTCCCCTGCAATTCATGCTGAAAGGATCGATCGAGCCCGACAGACAGAATCTGCGCCGACTTTGCGCAATCGTACGGCGCCGTTTCGGCATACGCCCCCAGATGCTGCAACGTGATCGTTTGCGTTGTCGTCGTACCATTGCGCCAGCGCAACAGCTTTAACTCCGCAGGATCACGCGCCTCCGCATCCGCAATGGCCAAGGCAAACGCGCGGCGCGCGTCCGACGAAAAAGGTATCGGTTCTGCTCCTGAACCATCCGCGCCAAGAATGACGTCGTTAGCAGCCAAACGCCCAGACGCAGGCGAACCCGATGCAACCGATGTAACCAGAATCTGCCGGCTTTCCGCACTGGTACCACCTCTCCCCCCTTCGACACGATGATACACATAACCGCGCATCCCCGTTGGCCCCAGGTTAATGGTTACATCATTGTGTGGTTCCTCCCCCGCCGTCAAATCCGGCGGCGCAGCCCAGATGTGCTGCGCCATCACACTACCGATCAACACAGATACCTGCATCACTAAACGCAAACAACGCATGGAAAACCATGCCTGTTTCATCCGATCCGCCCATAATAAATGCTGTATAAAAGACTGCATACTCTCATGCTCTTACAGTACCCAAAAAAAAGGAATTGGCATTTCCAACCCTGGAATTGTCAATATGTTACTCCTCGCTGATCTGCCCCTCTACATCGATGCGGAATCCGCCATGCTCGACTTGTGTATAGGTACCGCGCAAAGGCCCCCACCGACGACGATGCCGCGAGCTGATGGCCAGCGTATTCTCACCCTGACGCAACTGTTCCCGGGCGAGATCCGTAAGCGGCGCCACGATCTCGCTCGCCCCGCGACCAATTTCATCCACTTTCGCCACCAGTTCACCGTTTAGGTATATCACCACGTTCATCTGCTGGAAGAAAATGCCACGAATACGTAGCGCCTCAAAGGCAGCAGGGTCATCGACCTGAAAACGCGTCCGAAATAACGGAGTGTGATACATCGCCCAGGAAATAGGCAGACTGGCTTGATCCCACTCCCCATCATCGAAGTCCGTACGATACCAGCCCTCCGGTGCCTGACGGATATGCTCCGTCAATCGCATCTTCCAACGGTCTGCGGCCTCTTCCTCCCCTGGTTCTAGCAGGGAAACCCAGATACTTTCATCCTTTTCCTCTGCACGAAGTGCCTCCTCCTGTGCACGCTCTGCTGCCGCAATCGCTTGCCGCTGCTCCTGCACACGCGCCTGCCCCTCCGGGGATGCAAGCACGGCAACCAGATCTTGCAACCGTGGATCGTCTGCTGCCACGACTCCTTGCAGTTGCGGCAGCTCCAAACTCGCATGATAGTAGCGCCCCTCATCCAACTGTCTGGCAACCAGCGCAAAATCGTGCTCGATGCTCGCCTGTAAAATCCGCATCGTCTCCAAAAAATGCGCCACCACCGGAATGTCATCCGGCGGCAAGATATGTTCTTCCTTGTAGGCCAGCACGAGTTCCTCGGCCCGCGCATAGTCGCGTGCACGATGCGCCGCAAGAGCAGGCGCCAGATAATCCGGCGCGTGCGGACCAAATGCGGTCTGCGGCGCACCCAGCATCCGCAAACGCTCGCGTGGCGCCAGATAATGAATCCCGTAGGCTACACCTACGCCACCACGCCCCGCTTGCTCGAACTGGCCATCATGCCGACGAAATAGCTCGCGCCACCAGATCTGGTTCCGCATGAAATGCTGATACCCCTTTTCCCCTGCCGCAGCCGCACCAATCGGTGTCCAGTAATTGTTGAAGAACATCCCGCCATGTCCGCCGCGCGTATTATTGAACGCATATACGCTTTGACGGGCACAGACATCCACGGTATTCCAATCCTCCACCAGACGAAAGAGCGCAGCCGCATTACCGAGTTTCCCGTTATCCGTACTAAGCATACCCTCCGCCTCGCGCGCCGGATCAATCGGCGGGGGGGCCTCACGACGTAAATTTCCATACGCATACATGATGAATGCGTTCTCTGCCCTGCCCTTGTGTAAGTGCGTCAGTCCACGCTCGTAGGCGAGCGTATCAATCTCTAACCCTGCCTCCTGCGCATAAATCATACTCATCACGGCAGCCATACCAATGTGCGGCAAAAGGCCATAACCCGACTGCCAGCGGTCAGGAGCCGTCGGATAGCCGTGACGCCAACCACCAATGACCTCATCTGTCTGCGCGGCCTCGAATGGACCTTCCGTCTCATCCTCGGGCTTGAGCTGCGACAAGCTGAGCCGAGCCAATTGCTTTTCCAGATAAGGCAGCACATTGGCATCACCAGTAGCATGATAATATTCCCCCAGGACAAGGGCGTTATAGGATACACGCCAATTATTGAATCCTTCGCCAACCGCAGGTCTCTGCGACGGGTCCATACGATCCATCAACGCGTACATGCCACGCCGCGCCAACCCTTGTACTTCTGGCGTACCCGTCGCCAACAAGAAATGAAGATCCGTGTGTAGAAATCCATCGGGCGTTTCCGCCGGCGCGTCAAACGACTCTGGACGGCTGAGCCGCGTAGCAGCTTCCTCCGCCCGACGGACGATACGCTCCGTCTTGACGCAGAAATAAGGTGTGCTGGAACTATAGTCCCCCATTACCTCGAGCTGCAACTCCACATCCATCAACTGGCCCTCACGACGTATCCCTAGTTGCAGGCGACCGTCCCTACGTGCCGTCTCGCTCTCGGTAATCGCTTCTGCAAGCTCGCGATAGGTATCATCGCCAAACGGCGATCCGTTCGCCGCATAAATCAAATCGCCAGGCTGTATAATTCCGTCGGCAGGCGAATCCGGGTCTACCGACAATACCGAAATGTTCGGACCAAACGGAAACGCGCGAATACCAAGCGGTCCCGGACGTGACGGTATGGGTTGGCTATCGCCAGTAGGCAGGTTGCTCGCCTGCGCATTAATCAAGGCAATATCACTTTCCCCCCACTGGTCGGCCGTCGTGAGATACTCTTGCGGAAGCTCAGGACTCTCAGGCGGTATGATCGAAGAAAAGGACCAACTCGCATCCGTCGAAAAGGGTAACGCAGGAAGACCCGCCGCATTCACAAGCCCCGCGTCTGGCCGCTCATTCCAGTTATAACGAACAAACGACACCATGGGTACGGTATCACTTTCCAGCACGATAGTCGTACCATCAATGCGCGCCTGGGCCGGAGAAAATACGCTGTCTGCGCCCGCAACCTCGAAATGATCCAGTGCGCCTTCATGCGCCATCAACCCCTCTGCCGTCCCCTCTCGAAAATATACTTGCGCCCGCGAGAAATGCGTCTCAATACGATCGAGCAATGGCCCCGTCGCTGGCAGATCCGGCTCCCCGTACACATCCCCCAACATCCAGTGCAAACTCCGCTTGGCGACCAACGCATCATCTGCAGGCTGCCCGCTGAATGGAATATTTTCCATCCCCGGAAGGATCAATCCCAACCCCGGCACCCGCTCGGCTGTGCGACGCTGTAGTTCGCGCACCTCCCGGTTATGTTCGGCATAAACATCCAAATCGGAACTCGGCGGAAGAATCAACCCAATGGGTAAGTCGGTACGCCCAAAAGCACGGCGCCAATCTCTCGGAACATAGGGTAGCGTCACAGGCGTAACACGAAACCCACGGTGAATAATCATATAGTTTTCCTGCCAGGCCGCATCCAGCTCTACCTGCTCCTGGGCCTTGCCCTTACGTGCCAATTCGCCGTACGCAATAAATGGATAATCATGGCCAAGCTGCAACAGAATGCCGCGCAACCCCATCCCACGTAGCGGATGAATGACGGCATTATAACCAGCCGAAGGAAACATCGGGTTACGCAGCGGGTGCAGTCCCAGCGAGGGCTTGGGGCGCGCGGTACGACCGCGGGCTTGTGCCTCCTCTACATGTTCTGCGTAATATTGCTCCAAATCCGCCTTTGCCTGACTACTGATGCGCTCCTCGGCACGCTGGCGCATGTGCGACGGGAGATGCACGATATCCAAGTGGTCTGGATAGCGAGCGGCCCCATCAGCAAGTGCACGGTCACTGAGCCAGCCCATGGCAAAATAAGGCCCCATGTCAAGATCGATAATACCAATGGGTACATCCAATGCCTGATCCAAACCACGCCCTACATGAAATGCTGCACCCGATAGGCGCAAGGCTTGGTCCTGATCGACGGGGAACCAACCGGAAATCGAATCCGACGCAATATCATCGCGCGGCTCCATCGCTGGCTCCGTCGTTATCCGCAGTACCCGAAACGTCCCTGTCGGTTCAAATGCAGAAGCCGCAGCACGCCCTTCCGCTGTGCGTGCAAGCGTTGCATCTGCCCACGTCTGTTGCCCAACAAGCCAGACATCCCCAACCAAAACATCCTCCAATTGAATGTCCTGATCGGAGGCCGACGTTCGCACCCATAGCGTCTGACCTTCCGCACTGGCAGGTAGCGGGTCCAGCACAACCTCCCAGCGACCATCCGCATCAACGTTCCCCGCGCGCTCTTGTGCACCAAACACAACCGTGACCACCGCTTCTGGCTCACCACGCCCGCGGATCGTCACGCTAGCATCGCGCTGCAGAACCATCTGATCGGTATAAAGAGAAGACAGCCGAAGCGCACCCCCATACGCTCCACACACCAAGAAAAGGCCTAGGCTCACCCCACAAAACATGTACAATCTTCGCAATAACCTGTTCTTCATCCCTTTTGCCTTTCCGCTGTTCCTACTCCTTGCACGACCTACATCAAACGATTGGTTATTCTATCAAAGCATTCCCATCTACACAATCACGGATGCCATTCGGCCATGCGCACAAGCGCATCGCTTGGCTCTTCTGCATCCCGGATCTGCTGAATCCCTGCACGCACGTCTGCCACCTTCTGCTCCGTCAAATGCGCCGGGAAAAACTGCTCTTCCTCTTCAAAATATTGCACAATGCGCTCCATCTCCGGAATATAGGCTTTGGCATGCCCCCCATAGTGCTTCACAATAAGATCCACCACTTCTTTTGTTCGACGCTCGCTACCGTGCTGCTTTTGATTACGCAAAAACGCAACCGCTGCCGTGAGCCCCTCTGCAATCCGATGCTCCGCCATGAGGCGAAGTCCATTCATCCGTACCTCCGACGCAAACATGATGCCACTAGGCGCCAGTTCCCACGTCGCTTCGAAAATATCTTCCCAGAGCTTTTCGAGATCCTCACGTGTTAATCGATCATAAGACGCGGATACACCGCTACGAATCCAACCATTGGGCGTTTCCAGTAGCGTACGAATGGCAGGAATGAGCTTCTCTCGCTCGACCGCTTCAAGCCCTTGTCCGCGCGCAAAAATCGACTGCCGGTCCCGCCCGCGCTGAGCGAATAATACAGCCCCCACATCTTGTTGGGTGCGCCCGAGGGGATCGTCGGAATCAACCGCTGTGGCCATCTCCAACAGATGCGGCACGGCCCGATAGGCCACCTCTAAAAGCCCCATCTCTCGATCCGGCAGCGTAAACGCATGCATCGCATAATAACGCAAGGTCGGATCGTCTGACTGCAGCCCCTTCTCGATCAAGGCATCTGCCGCTGCCCGCGAAGCACGCCCTGCATGACGCAATCCCTCGGCCGCACCATAACGGGCATACCGGTTACGACTATCGAGCATCCCGATCAAATCGGATACGACATGATCAGAACGATCCTGTAATGTCTTGGCGGCTCGACGGCGCACGATCGGCGACCAATTGCCAAGCAGCTCCAGCAGGGATTCCGTCGGAAGTTCGGATACCCGCGGCAAGGAAAGCGCCCCCGCAGCCATCGCCTCTTCCAATAGATCCGGTGGCAGGGTCCCTATCGCGCCTGCGCCACGCCCCGTGATACGCAGTTTCTCTAGCGGCAGACTATATGCCAAACTGCGCGCCCCGGTGCAATCCCAGCCCTTGTACTGATGCTCGGAGCCCGCCCGATTGGCCATGCCCGGCTTGCCTTGGTATTCGAAATTGCCTTCCCATCGCCGCTCAAGGTCAAAAAACCACCACAGCCGGTGCATGAAAGCCGAAGCGGCTGCACGCCCCCCCCGCACCGCACCCAGTGGGCCCCACAAAAAACTCCAGTAATTACCCGTATGCCCGAATTCACGCTCATCAAAGGATGCCAACGTCATGAGCGTAAAATAGGTCGCAGCCTCCTCGTCGCCCAACAGATCGAACATCACGGCTGCCAGGGAATTCTTGCCATTGTCGTCGTGATCCCCTGTACCGGGAGCATGATCACCATAAGGAACCGTCCCCTTGTCTACATAGTACCGGAAAAAACGCGCACCGCGATCGATGGCCGCATCTACCCGTGGATCGTCAACGCCACACTCACGAGCCAGAATCATGGATATCAAACAGACCAACGAGGATTGATTCATGGCGCCATAACCGGGCGCAATCCCATACCGGGGACCATCCGTGAACGAAAAAGGCACCGACATACTATGCCCCCACGTACCAACCTGACTCTGGCCTAGCGCCATTTTGGTCGTATATTCCGCAATGGCTGGCAAAACCGTCTCATCGCCCGTCACAAGGTAGTATTCCGTCAGAAAGAGGTTGGCATACCCCCAGTGCCAAGACTCGCGGGCCAGTCTGAATGCAAGATCTTGGGCTTGTTCAACCAAATCCTGTGCATGCGCTCGCAAAACGGGCATGAACTGTGATCGCCCCGTAGCCAGCAACGCCAGCATGTCAACGTGGCGAGGGATACCACGATTCTGTTGAATCAAATCCTTGCCGTCATGAATGTACTGAAGCGCCCCTACCATAATGCGAGCACTCTTGGGACAACGATACGGCGCCGTGTCAACATAATGTCCCATAACGGCAAGCTCGATGGTAACCGTCCCTGTTCGGCCATCGCGCCAGACAACAAGCGGCAATTGCCCCTCTTGCTCTTCCGTTTCAGCCTCGATCAACGCTTCAGCAAATTCCCTGCGTGCATCATGGGAGAAAAGTTCTCCAAACGTGCCAAGTATCACATCCCCCACTTGCAACACACCGTCAGCAGGTGCCCCTTCTTCCACGACCGTCACATAGATCTGGCGGGATCCCTCCGTAGTACGATGCGGAATCGACCAAATCCAACCATGTGCACCCGTCGCGCCTAACGCCCAATCCTCCTGATCAGGATTATGCGTTGCACCCCGCGTCATATCAAGCGGCTGCGTACCTAAATCCAGCATTTGGTCCGTCATCTCGCCATCTCGCCAACGCCGTACCCAAACCACCCCGGACGCCTCATTCTCCCGACGCACAACATCCCTGAACTGACGCACCGGATTCTCACCCAGTGGCTCCCCTTCTACCGCAACGATCAAGTCACCTTCAACAAGCGGATTGTTAGCCAGAACACCGCGTAAGGACTCCAAGATGTAGATCGGATAAATCCCGCTTACCTCGTCAAGCCCCACACCAAATAAGCGACGTATCCCCAGACCGGCGCGATGCGCATCGGAAGGTGGCGAAAACCCTTCTTCCCAATCAAGCGAATCGGGCACAGCCGCATCCCAGGATGGCGGATGATACCAGTCCTCGTCAGCCGCAAAACTCGCGCATACCGGAAGCATCATGCATACCCATAACCAAAACACATGTCCCTTTTGCATCATACACCTCCTCATTGCGATGCTGCAGCCGCTTTACCGTCAATCAATACCGAAACACCACCATTTAACACACTGCTGTCAAAATCTGTCTCGTAATGCCGGAAGTATGTTCCCCAGCGCCAGTTGTTGCGGGTGGTAACCGCAACCGTATTCTTGCCGTTACGCAAGGCCGCCAGGGCTCCATCCGTTAGCGGATGCTCTAACCACTGATTATTAGAAGCCTGGTTGACCTTGGCAATCAGCGTCCCATTGAGATAAATCGCAATATCTTGCTGACGGAAAACCCACATCCGTAACCGCAATGCTTCCAGTGCATCCTTGTCTTCAACATCAAATGTGGCCCGTGCCAATGCGGTGTGGTTGATATGCCACGAGATAGGCAACTCCGTTTCCATCCAATCGCTATCATCATATGCAGGCTCGAACCAATCCGCAGGTGCCTGCGACATCCCCTCGAGAATACGCAGACGCCAGGCCGTTGCTTCGCCAGCGGCATCCTTGTCCGCCGCACGCGTGTTGCCATCTAATGCCAACTCGGTTAGAAGCGGACGCCAGCGCTCTTCTTCCTCGGCATCCGCCGAAGGAGGATCCGAGGTGAAACGCAAGGCGCGTTGATGCGCTTCATAACGCGTGCGGTCCGCTGCAAGGACCGACTCCGCAGCCGGATCGGCAAGCCGATCCTGCACGGCTTGCAGCCGCGGGTCATCAGCGGCCATCACACCCTCCAGCTGCGGCAAGTCAAGACGCGCTTCATACCATTTCCCCGCAGCAAGCAACCCCTCGACTTTGTCCAGGTCATGCGCAATACTCGCCTGCATATCGCGTGCAGCATCGCGAAGCTGACGCGCCTGCGTGCGTGCATGCACCGAAAGCGAACCATCCGCCAATACCGCCTCTGCCCGTTCCAAGGCAACACGATAATCGCGTTGGTAATACGCCTCGAGCGCCGGCTCCAACACGGCAACCGGATTGGCACTGAAAACCGATGCCGGCGCACCGAGAATCCGCAACCGTTGACGTGGCACCAACAAGGCCAGCATCTGGCCGGCTCCAACCGTGGCGGTATTCCCTTGATAGTAACTGTGATTTGACAAGCGATTGAGCTCACGGTACCAACGATGCCCCTGCATGAAGTGAATAAAGGCATCACGCCCATGCATA
The DNA here is from genome assembly GCA_003567005.1 of PVC group bacterium. Taxonomy (GTDB): domain Bacteria; phylum Verrucomicrobiota; class Kiritimatiellia; order UBA8416; family UBA8416; genus T3Sed10-140. The sequence continues at coordinate 31,467 of PXBF01000163.1, read as the reverse complement.
TTCGCACCCAACGGCGTCCAGAAATTGGACCAGAAATTGCCACCATGCGCAATATGCGTGTTATTGTACGCAAACGTGGAAATAAACGAACAAAGATGCGCCACGCGCTCTTCACCCTTCAGGTCAAAAAGAATGGCTGCCATCGAAATCGCACCATTATTGCTCGAAAGCATACCCGCTTTCAAATCGGCTGGCGTAAAATATGTGGGCGTTGTGACCGGCTCGGACTGCCACCCATAGAAGACCGACCCTACCTCAACACCATTATGACGCAAAAACGCAATACCCCGATCATACGCTTTCTCGTCGATATCTACGCCTGCCTCGCGAGCAAGATGCAATCCCAACATGGCAGGCAATCCAATGGCAGGAAGCAAACCGTAATGCTGTCCGCCATGCCAGTTGTGTCGCCAACCACCCGCTTGCCCCGGTAAGGCAGGCGGCCCCGCAAGGGTATATTCCTCTTCCTTTACCTGTGCCATCGCAAGGTAATCGCACCACCACGCCAAGTAAGGCAGGACATTGCGATCACCCGTCGCCAGATAATATTCGGATGCCAGCAAGGCATTGGCTCCGAGAAACCACCCTTGCGGATGGTTGGGTTGCATCGGGTCGATCGGCGTATCAAGATCTACCGCTGCCATCCGCGCATAGATCACGCGTCGTACCAACCCTTGGTGTTCCGGGGTTCCCGCAGCTAATAAAAAGAGTGCATCCGTTCCCAGAAAGCCTCCCGGTCCGCCCCGATTCGGGATCTCTCCATCGCGCGCCGCAAGAAAGGCTTCGAGATTGGCAACAATCCGGTCCGTCTTCGGACAGTCATAGGGTGCCGTCGGACTATAGGTCCCCAATACTTCAAGCTCCAAGGCAACCGTCTGATTGCGCCCCGCACGCCGCAACCCAAAACGAATCACACCCCCACCCGCTTCACTCTCCGCTTGCGTCAAGGCATACGATACCCTCCGAAGAGGATCATCACCCAAAAGCCTGTCATTCACCGCATAAATCAAATCGCCCGGAAAAATCTTTCCTTCCGCGGGAGAATCCGGCAAAACCTGCAGTACACTCATATTCGGACCAAAGGGCCCGACACGCAGGCCCGTCGCCCCCAGCCATCCTTCACCAGTCGTCCAATTCCGTGCATCCAACGAACCACTGATAATGGCCACATCGCCATCTTCCCATTCGCTGGCGGGTGTCGTGTACTCCATGGGCAAATCATCCTCCGTATGCATGACCGCCTCCGGGTACCGATGCATGTCCGTGCGAAACGGAATCGCTGGCAAATCGGCTGCATTCACCAAACCAGGAGAAGGGTTGCCACCCCAGTTGTAACGCACATGCACAATTCGATTTACGTGATCACTCTCAATCCGCACCGTCTCCCCATCTATCCGCGCCTCCGCAGGATGAAAAATACCATCCGCCCCGGCAGCCTCGAACAAATCGAGCCCCCCCGGCAGAGCCGACAAACCATCGGCTGTGCCGGGCTGAAAAAATAGCTGTGCCGTGGCATATGCAGTCTCCAGGCGCTCCAACCGCGGACCACTCGCAATCACCGCATCCTGCCCATAGACTTCGTGCAGCAACCAGCGAAAACTCCGCGCTGCCAACAGCTCCTCATCGGCAGGCTGCGCACTGAATGGAATGCTCTCCATCCCCGGCATAATCAAACCGACAGCATCATGTTCGTCTGCAACGCGACGCTGCAACTCACGCATCTCGCCACGCAAAATGGCCGCTGTTGCCAGCTCGGATCCCGACGGCACAATCAGCCCCACGGGCAAACGGGCATTCCCCAAGGCTGCCCGCCATGCCGGCACCAGACGCGGCGTCGTCACCGGTTGCAACAAAATGCCACGCCGGCGCAGGGTATTGGTCTCGCGCCAAGCCAACCCCAGCGCAGCACGATCCAGTATCGTACCATCTCGCACCAGGCGCTCATACATGAGGTACGGATAGTCATTTCCTTGCTGCAACAACAGCCCTTTCAAGGCCAATCCGCGCAATGGATGCAGAACCGCATGATAACCCGCCGCCGGATAATGCGGATCTTGGACAGGATTCGTTGCCACAAACCGGGTGGGCGCGGGAAGGCCCATATCAGCAGCACGCGCAGCGGCAACCTCGTGGCGCTCGTCCCATTCTGCCTGCTTTTCGCCACTGGTATATTGGAGATACCGCTCCTCGTTATGCTCCACATGATGCTCGATATCAAGACTTGCAAATTGGTCCGCATCAAAGTAATCGCCCGTCCGCAAAAATTGGTCCCGGCTCAGCCAGGCAACCGGAAAATGCGGCCCCAGATTTACATCCATAATACCAATGGGCACATCGACAGCCGCTATAAGCTTTTGACCAAGATGATAGGCTGCTGCAGACAAGCGCGCAGCCATATCCGCATCCACAATACCCCAGCCTGTCGTCGCGTCCCGCGCTAAGTCAGACTGCGGTTCTCCTGATGGAATCGTTTGAATGGAAATGGCCCGAAAATATGGATTGATCGGATGCGCGGCAGCCGTGGCACGCCCTTCCGCATCACGACCCAGCGATATATCAATGGTAGTCTGCCGCCCCACCAGAAAAACATCGCCTACCACAACATCCTGCAACACGACAGGATCCGTATCAACCCCGACAACCTGGCCGATCAATGCCTGGCCGGTACGGTCTGCCGCCATCGGATCAAGGGTCACCTCCCAGTCCCCCTGCGCGCCAGCCATTGCACGCTGCTCTTGCGCCCCAAAACGGACAACCACTTCTTGCTCCGGAATGGCAATGCCGCGTATTGTCACGGGTTGATCCCGTTGCAAAACCATGCCATCACCAAAATGCCGGCTAAACCGCAAGGACGCAGCATCTGCAACAGCAGAACCGATCAGCATCACGCATACCATCATGCCCACATTCCGTATCATCTCTTTCCCCTCTTTCCTGTTATCCTGCCTACAAATCATCGTCATCCGCTGCACCTAGTAATTTTCACGCCTCCCCAACACACCTAAAGCCTACTCTTAACCACACTCTTACTCCTTTTACACCTACTCCTCTCGCTTCAGCCATCTCTTATACCTATCACGGTAACCCGTAATCGTCGCCCGTAATCCTTACCCCGAAAAGGAACGATAATGTGGTGCTAGCGGAAACAGATAATGAAGTTAACAGGCACTTGGGCCCAAGATCATGCGAGGGAGAAACTCGTTACACTTAATCCGACACACTTACTCGCTTACACTTATTCGAAAGTCAGTGCTCATGATATCGAGTAAGTGTAGGGGATTAAGTGCAGGCGAGTAAGTGTGCTAACGATGAAGCTACAGTCTAGCCTCGGCCTTTATCTCAAACACCACCTCACCGCTCGAGCATCTGCACCATCCCGACCCCGTAACGCCAAACCCATCAAACCATTAACGAATGATGATTACCGTGCAACTGGGCGGCAGCACCACCTCCTGAATCTGGAAACCGCTTGGTCCCGCGTGGTTCCGGCTCTCTCCCCATATCTCACCGCGAAATACGGGGCCACTTAAGTCCGTGATCACAAAATAATTCCCTATATCACCCTGTTCTTCAATCGGGCGAAGGTGGCCTGCCGGCTCAGCTCGCGCGCCGGTGGTAGGATGATAAGAAATCACGAACTGTATTCCACCGGTCTCCCCCTCGGGATCACTGTCGATCTGCTCGTTGAATCGCATATTGGCCGTTCCGCCGACGTCTGCATTCCATCTCCACTGCGCTTCATTGTGACCAAAGTAGAATACAGCCTCATAATGCGCAAAAGGAATATCCGAAATCTCGAATTTCACCCGCCAGTCCCCTTCGTCAGGATGAAACGTGCCTACAAGGTGCCCTTCCTGCATGCTTGCATTCCCGTCGTCCCACGTCTCTGGCGCACGCGCAGAAGTCCCTCGATAAACCGAGCCCCCACCATGCCGGCCGCGCGTGACCGTTAATGTGGCTTGCGCCCCATTTTCGGCCGTAATCGTCTGAACCATCGGAGTCGTACCCGTGCCGGGAAAACCTGAAGGCCCAATATCATCCCATGCCGTCGTGCTCCAGATGCCACCCTCTTTCACACCGTCCATGCGAACCGTCGAACGCACCTCTTCTTCCAACCAAGGGTCGCCTTCATTCTGCCGTCCGTAACCAAAGATGTTCACACTGAAAAGCCCCCTCGGCACCATGAATTCCACAGCGGCAGTCTGCGTGATTACCATGTTGTCATCGGTTACATTCGTCGCCGTAAAAACCTCCGTCCCGACTGTGGTCGAGCTGACCGCAAAAGTAGCCATGCCCGATAAATCCGTCGTAACGGCTGTCGCCGGTGTAATCGTAGCTTGCTGCGGACCAGCCGTATTCGCTAATGTCACATCCTTCCCGGCGATTGGGATCTGATTCTCGTCCAGTAGTGTCACGGTAATGGTCGATGTTGCAATACCATTCGCCAGAATCTCTGAAGGCGAGGCTTCTACGGTTGACGCTGTCGGGCTCACAGGCCCACCAAGCGGTGCGCCACTCTCTAAAAGTTGCAGGCCGCTCAAATGGATCCGGTAACCATCAGGAGAGTCCTCATCCCCCGGTGCCCCCTGGCCATTAAACACAATGGAACCATCGGGGCTCGACAACACATGTGAAAAAAACAAATAGTTAACACCCGCCACAAACGTTGAGTATTCCATGTCGCCTTCGGTGCCATCTATAACCTGCGGACTTGGAGCTGTCGTCGGGTTCGATGTGCTCCAGGTCCCTCTCGTGCGCTCTGCTATAACAGCGTTTGGAAAACGTTGGTACATGGGAAGCCAGACATGATAATGCGTGCTGGGCTCCAAACCCGTAATCGTAACCGTACGAGACGCTTCACGACCAAAATCTCTGAGACTGCTCCGCAAGATCGCCAACTCCATACTTCCTATCGAATCGTAGTAGCGGCCTTCCGTAAAATTCGTGGCGACCTCGATGTCTGTATCTGCCCCAGTGGAATCCAACACGATGCCAGAGGTTGAAGGAGCAGCGTACTGGTTCCAAGTCGTGCCCAGTCCACCACCAGGACCTACCAACTCGCTCTCCGCCTCAATCCCAGGCCCCGGATCTCCATGTGTTGGGGTCCAGGAATTGAAATTGATGTTGATCAATGGCTCTGCACGGGCCACGCCCACCCAAAATAAAACAGCCCCCAACACAGCGGCGGCTCGTAATACAGAATTCCGAGTAGCCATATCGGCTCCTTCTCCTAGTTGCATATCCCCCATTGCACCAGACCAGACGCCCTATCGCCTGACTGCAAAAAAACAACGCGCAAACAGAAAGTACTGCGTAGTCTGACACGCTCAATACCAAAAGAACGATTACAATCTTTAGAAATCATCATTATACTATCAGGACACCCCCCCGAATGATATCTCTCACAATAGCCGGTATCTGCATGCTTATCCAACACACGTAAACCTACACTTCAGCCCACACTTATACCTATCACGGTAATCCGTCCCGACTCTCAAGAGGTCGGGATCGCCCTTAATCGTGTTCCGAATAGTTCGAGCATATTGTGTTGGCAAAAAAAACAAAACCACAAGAACTTGTGTTGCAAAATCAAGGTACAGGTTAGGGACTGCACTTGGGCGGCCAAGCTGATGCGGAGAAGAAACTTTTGGCAGGGCGAGGCGTCCCCGGCGAGCCGGTGTCCGCAGCTAGCGCATCTTTTTTCATGGTCAGGCGCAGGTCTTTCCATGCGCTGAGCATGCCCCCCTCTACGGTCACGGCTCACCGGGGATCCTACTTTGCCCAAGGCTTCGTAGGACATGGCTGGTTCGCCCTGCATAGTATCTACCAAAAACAATAAAGTTACAGACTAGCCCCGGCCTTTAGCTCAAACCCCGCCGCCTCACCGCTCGAGCATCTGCACCATCCCCCGACCCATAGAATAACCAATCAGGAAGAATGACTCGCCATTATGATTCCAATGGCTGCCGTCATCCCGCGGCGAAACCGAGACCTCGCGCCAGAAGGGCCGCGTGTCAGCCGTAAATACAGTGCCCGCAAAAGCAGGATGCCGCTGCGGATCTGCCACCGCAAGCTGTGCCGCTAATACGGTGGCACGATTCGGAGTTTGATCGAACCCCCCGTGACCTGTGGCCCCAATGGAAATCGGCAGATCCGGTTGACCAAACGCATCGCGTATGTCCCGTATGAAATCGACCATGTTGGCCTCATACTCGGCTGCATGTGGCTCGTTCAAACTGTCATTCCAGCCTTGATGCCAACCAAAACCGGCAATCTGGTATCCCATCCCGGCAAATGCCGGAAACGCCGTCTCCAGGTTGTCGAGCACATACCGAACCTGGGCAATCAATTCCATATAATACGGCCCCACTTCGCCACCACGCGATGCTACCGCGCGAGGCGAACGAAAATCCCGGAACAAGCTCTTGCCTCCCCAACAACTCTTGACGAGCAGAACGGGTTGTTCAAAATGATCGCCCACAGCCCAGCCAAAACCATACTCGGGACCAAACGTTGTCGGTGTAGTGTCAGGACCAATATAGCCCTTGAGTGGATTGGGGTTCGCGCCAATATCGGCCCGGCTCCACCACATACGTACATCCTCGCGATCCAGCCAGGGACTATTCTCCGGATCATCAGGATCAACCAGCAAACGGCCGAAACGTTCCGGATCGGTAACCGCCATGTATCGCAGACTGCCAATACCACCCGCAACACCCCCATGTCCGTTTTCACGCGAACCACGACCAACCATATTCGACTGCCCCGAAAGAATAAAGACTTGCACCCCGTCGGGATTGTCGTCCCAAGTGCGGAACGACAAAACCCTGTCCCCCTCTAGCGCATAGCCTGCCAAGTCCACCAGATTGTGCACCGCAACCGTATAAGTAGCATTGAGCGCAAGCGCTGCATCCGTCGTCAACAATACCGTATCGCGACCGGGATAAAAACGCACGGAATCGATCGCAACCTGATCACCACCTTGCTTCGTAACCATATAATTCGATGGATCCAAGGCAGCCTCCCGAGCCATCGGTTTCGAAAAGGCCAGACTCACCTTGCGGTTATTGCCCCACACACGCTCGATCACCGGACGATACGGGTCGGGTTGCCCAACACGGAAGGTGTCGCGGTCTGGATGCCGTACCGGACTATCAAAGGGGCCATACGTCGTTACCTTCGCTTCAGGATGCGCAGCTACCATCGGATCGATGAATACCGGTAACCCCTCATCTTCATCCACCCAATAAATACCATATTGATCACCGGGAAAAGACCGCCAGGTCAACATGGCTTGTTGCGTGGATGGGTCATAACGCATGTCCGTGATTTCAAGCGGGGGACGCGCCCGATCCGCCTCCATAATTTGAAAGCCGGCAACGCCTAGATGATTAAAACCATCTCCACGCATATCCAGATGCAACGTAGCGCCGGATAAGCCACGCACGACCATGTAGTTGCCAGGCGTGACACTGTCAGTGATCTCTTCCATCGTTCCATCCGGCTCATTTGCCGGCAACGTGAAGGCACGCTCATGTCCCTCATTGATCCGCAACGTCCCGCGACCATTGCCGCGCAGGGCTTCTGAAGCACTCAGATACACAACCAAGTCATAAGCCGCGAAAGGAATCTCTGTTATCGCGAAAACAGTATGCAGCGAACCATCGCCCGGATCATAGGTTCCGCGCATTTTGGCATCCAATAAGGTCGCATTCGGAACCTCGAAAGTCTCGGGATTGCGCGCACGCCCCGAGTAAAAAGAACTGCCATTGCGATAACGCAAGATCTGCAAGTTGGCACCCGATCCCTGCGTCGACCTAAGGGCACTGCTTTCGCGCGCAACGGGTACATTCTGCCACCCGTCCGTAGCAAAGCCCTCCGCACCAGCAACATCTCCCGACGTGAGCTTGACGGTTTGGCGTATCGACTCATCCATCCATAAGTCCCCTTCATGCTGGCGACCATACGCAATGAAATTCACGCTGAAAATATCGCGTTCCGAAGACGCCATGGCATCACCCGTAACCGCACAAAACAAAACGCTGAATAGCAAAACCTTGATTCTTGATGTGGAAATACATGTTTTCATTCATATCCTTTCTGGATGGAAGGGAACGAGATTTTCAAACCACTGCCTGATCGCGTGCAATAAAGTGATGCATGATGTAAATACTGCATCTTGTAAGGATCGTGCGATGGCACTCGCAAAAAAAGCGCAAAAAGAAAACGCAGACAATGGAAGCAACGGATCAGCAGACAGCAACATAGCAGAAACGTCGCCCGCAATAAAAAAAAACGGGGCCGGGATGTACATAAAAATCCCGACCCCGTAACATCCAAACGATTAACGAATCGTGATCATCGTGCCACTCGGTGGCATCACCACCTCCTGAATCTGGAAGCCGCTTGGTCCGGCATGAACCATACTCTGTCCCCAAATTTCCCCGCGAAATACGGGGCCACTCAAGTCCGTCAGCACGATGTAATTGCCCGTGTCTCCCTCTTCGACTATCTCGCGAAGATGACCACTCGGCTCTGCATTTGCTGTGTCCGTCGGATGATGCGAAATCCGGAACTGCATACCGCCAGTCAACCCCTCGGGATCGCTATCGATCTGTTCGTTGTAGCGCAAATTGGCCGTTCCGCCCGGTGCATCAAAGCTCCATTGCCCCTGACTATGACCAAAATAGAATATGATTTCATAATGCGCAAAAGGAATGTCCGAAATCTCGAATTTCACCCGCCTATCTTGCGGATTTTCAGGCGACGCGCGAAGATCAAACGTGCCAATGATGAATCCGTCCATCAGTGATGCATTGCCGTCGTCCCATGTAGCGGGATTCCGCGCATCCAACCATAGGTAGATAGCGCCCGGGGAGCGACTTCTCATGGTCGTCAACGTAGCTGTTGTGACTCCGTCTTCTGCCGTAATCGTATGCACAATCGGGTTTGGCGACCACTCGTTACCTGCTGTTCCGTGCGAGGGAAAACTTGACGGCCCGAGGTCGTTCCAAGCCGTTGTGCTCCAGATGCCAGCCTCTTTAACACCGTCTATCCGAACTGTCGACCGCACCTCTTCTTCCAACCAAAGATCACCGGCATTCTGCCGCCCGTAGCCGAATAAGTTCACGCTGAAAAGCCTGCGCGCCTCAATAAACGTCACGCTGGCAGTCTGGGTAATCACGATGTTTTCTGCGTTTACCTTCGTCGCTGTAAACACTTCCGTCCCCACCGTGGTGGAACTGACGGAGAACGTGGCCTCACCAGAAGAACTCGTGATTTGGGCCGTGCTCGGATCGATAAGAGCTTGTTGTGGACCAGCCGTATTCGTCAGAATGACTTCTCGGCCCGCTGCCGGGATCCCCTCCGCGTCGCGCAAAGTCACCGTAACGGTCGCCGAAGCATTACCATTAGCAATTACCTCGGAAAGACTTACCTCAACCGTTGAAACATCCGCATCCACGGGACCCGCAAGGAGTTCGCCGCTCTCTTGGATCTGAAGCCCGTTTAAATGCATACGATGGTTGGTGTTATTATCCCCATCGTCGACAATGTTCCCTTGACCATGAAAAACAATGTGCCCATTCTCATCAGCAAGAACATTTTCAAAAAGGGCATAGTTGACACCCTCGACAAACTCCGAGCCCGTCAACGAACCGTCTCTACCATCAACCGTTTGGACACTAGGCGATGTCGTATCATTGTCGGCTGTCCAAGTGCCGTACTGGCGCTCCATCACGGGATTCTGATGTCGGTGACTAACCAGCCAGATGTGGTAGCGTTCCTCGGGTTCCAAACCCGTGATCGTAATCGAACGATTTGCCCCTCTCGCATCATCGAGCATCGTCGAGCGAAGCATCCGCAACGAAGCCCCCGTCCCATCGCTGCGCGCTCTGGGAAACGTGCTCGTTAATTCTACCGTTGTGGGCTCACCTGTGGAATCGAAAATTGTATTCGTAGATGATTGTGCCGCAAATTGATTCCAAGTCGTCCCAAGACCACCTGCTGGACCAACAAGCTCACTCTCCGGCTCGGGATCTTCAGGCGGATCCGGAAATGTTTTGAGAAAATTGATATTAATCAATTGCTCTGCACAGGCCACGCCCACCCATAGCAAAACCACACCCAACACAAGGCTGGCTCGTAACACAGAATTCCGAGTACTCATATCGACTCCTTCTCCTTGATGCATATCCCCCATCTCACCAGATCAGACGCCCTATCGCCTGACTGCAAAAAACAACGCGCAAACTGAAAGTACTGCGTAGTCTGACACGCTCAATACCAAAAGAACGATTACAATATTTAGAAATCATAATTATACTATCTAGACATCTATGCGAACATTGTCTAGCCCACCCAAGTGCCACTGCTAACCGCGACCACGCTTCAATATAAATAAAGCATCGTTGCACGGGGAGGCAACACCACCTCTTGTATCTGGAATCCTGCAATGCCCCCATGATTGAAACCATGCCCATAGGTTCGCACCCTGAAAGACGGGCCAGATACATCCTCGTAAAGAATAAAGTTGCCAGCGCCCCCATCTTCAACAATCTGCGTTAAATTCGTCGGTGGAGGGCCAGAAGGGATAGACCACTCCGTGAGGCCTGTCTCATTGAAGTTGATATACCCACGCCCCGCATTGCCTCCGCCTCCGAACTGCGCCTGATTCATGGATAAGTATACCACCACATGATATTGCTCCATCTCCAAGCCGCTGATCTCGACATACGAATTGAAGTTCGTGTCAACATTCGAGCCTGTACTAACCTCGGTCCCTACCAGTTTCGCATCCAGCAAGGTAGCCGTTCCATCTGCCATGTATGCAGGATCATCGTAGGGATCCGTCGCCGTCGTGCCATCTCGCAGTGTAGTCCAGTTGTACGGACTCTGGTTGCGCTTGGTAATAATCGTAAAGGTGGCCGAACCTCCTGCCGTATTGGTGATCGAAGCCGATGAACCCTCTCCTATCACGCTTACATTAAGGTCCTGCCAGAAGTCAGTTTCCCAATAACCGGCGGTCTTACCAGCCATGCGTACCGTATCCCGCCAAGACTCTTGCTGCCACTCGTCGGCCTCATTGCGACCCGGGGACCATAGGTTTACGCTAAACAGTGTCGCCGGCTCGGCTTGTAAAAGCCCGCATGCAACACACATCATCGTCAAAAGCACTATCAATCTAGCTCTAAGCACGCTGCACACTCCGTAGGTTATCTAATTATATAAGACCACAAATACTCATCTAAAATCCCATACACGATTCAAAAAGAGCAATTGCATTTTTTGGAAACCACTATTATATTATCTGGACAGTATGGATAGCATATAGCCAGCCTAGCTATGCAAAAGCAGGATGAACCGTATGCCCGTAATCACGGAGTTCCTCGTTATGACGAAACCATCGAGAGTGCGAAAATGTGGTCGGCGACCATTAGTCGCATTCGCGATGAACCTATCCGGGTCCCCCAAAGAACGTCCGATGCCCCGCGCAATACTGGGTGCCATCGAATGGGGCCGCCAACATGGCTGGGAAATGTTGGATCTTTCACACTGGCAATTGCGCATTCCCAGTGGACGCCAACCTGATGGCCTGATTACGTATTTGGGTGAACCAGACCGCGAGCAGGCACGCAAACTGCACGCCGCTACTCCGAACAGTGTCTATATCGACTCCTGGTTCCTCGCAGGAAAAATCCCCGGCGTGCAGGTAGATGAATATGCCGTAGGACGTAAAGCTGCCGAATACTTGCTCGCCCGCGGGTATCGCAATGCCGCCATCAGTGGCTTCCGACGCACGCGCTCCGCACCCAATACGCTTGCCTTTCGCGATCGAATGCGCGAGGCAGGCGCCTCATGCACCAGAATTCCCTCGCTCAGTGCCAACCCGATTGACCTCAAACAAAAGGGGGCCTTTTTCAAGGAGCGCCTCGCCAAACTCACCCTCCCACTGGCGATCTTTTGCACCAATGACCGATTAGCTGTCAGGATCTGCCATTGGTGCCTCGAGGCAGGACTCGAAGTACCGGAACAAGTTGCCATCCTCGGTGCAGGTAATGATATTCTCGCCTGCGAATGTAGCCCGGTTTCCATTTCCAGTGTAGACTTGCAATGTGAACACAGAGGAGCAGAAGCCGCACATCTCTTGCAACAAATGATGAACGGTACACCCACCGCGCCAACCGCTCCTCTACTCATACCACCAGGAGAAGTCGTCACACGACGAAGTACGGAAATCGTTGCTGTACAAGACCTCGCCGCCGCACGGGCCCTCCGCTATATCTGGGACCATTACGAGCAAAATATTGGCGCAACCGATGTCGCCCGTTTCTGCGGCATTTCCCGCCGCACCCTCGACCGCCACATGGTCGCATCCATTGGCCGCACCACAAACGAAGAATTTCTACACCAACGCCTGCTCAAAGCCTGCGAATTGCTCTCCTCGACCGAAATACCCGTCGCCGATATTGCCGCCATAGCAGGCTTTCATTCTGCCCAATACTTTAATCTACGCTTTACACGCGCTTTCAATATTACCCCGCGACGCTACCGCGAACGCGAACGCGTACGCTGTGTACAAAAAAGAACAGCCCACGCCAATTGATTGAACCACGCTTCAACTGACTTGGTGACACGGTCCGATTCGTTTGGGCACTTGGGCGGCCAAGCTGATGCGGGCGTGAAACTTGAGAATTGAATATCCAAGTCCAATTTCCAATTATCAAGTTGAGACTCCTGTATTTGGACATTGGACATTTTGAGACCATTCAGCATTTCCTGCGTTTGCTGGGCTTCTTGCTCAGAGTCTTGCTGCACGGCTACACGTACCCCTAACGTCCCATCCCGCTCGCGCATGTCCATACGAAAATAGCGTGCACTGACATTCGCTTGTGCCAACATCGGGTTTTGGGATAAATCAACATCTCGGAAGTCTGCCGTGGCCGCTACGAGCACACCTGCACCTGCCAGCGTTGAAACAGAAATACCACCATCTGTCACACGCGGTTGATCCCCCGCCGCAACCGCAAGTGCCTGCTGAATGTGCTCCGCACGGGGCCCGATCACCGCACGCGTCTCATCCAAAATCACACCGTAAACACGAACGGCTTCCTCTGCGGATGCATCAACCCAACTGTGTATCGTATAGCCCTGATACGTCGTACTTTCGTATTGATCCAGCTCGGCAACCTGCGATGTTAACGCATCCGGATTCAAACGACCGCGAAACCAGATCACAACATCATCCTGTTCGACGCCGCTACCATACATCGTCACGGCATGCAAATCCTCGCGCAAATCCATCCCAAACATCTCTTCCGCCTGCTCCCACTGCTGCTTGACATCCTCATTGACATCTTGCTGCATCAGATGCTGACCAATCGTGGAAGCACGCATCGCCGCAAAATCCATATGTGCGACCCAACGCGCATCTTGCGGCACCAAAGTAGCATCAAACGACCCCGCAATCACCCAAGACGCCATGCAAACCAACAAACCAACAAAACCCATAATACGCTTTTTCATCATGCTTCCTTTCTGTATGAACATCCCGTTTTCCCTGTTCCCTCTATCTGCTTGAATAAAATATCCATGGCAAAATACCCCGCTTTTGTCGATCTATTTAACGCCAACCCCCACCTTGCATGCGACAAAGGATAACCACTCCTGTGGGATCTTGTAAGGCTCGCTATGGCAGGCAGAGTTGCCAGCAAAGGGCACCCGCAAAAAAACTACTCCGACAACAGTAATGTTAACATCTCACGCCCCATCGCATCACCAATCAGGAAAAACGTCTCGCCATTGTTGTTCCAATGACTCCCGTCATTCACAGGCGAAACCGAACCATCGCGATAAAACGGACGCGTATCAACCGTATGTATCGTCCCGGCAAATTCGGGATAGATCGCAGGGTCCGCAACCGCAAGCTGCCCCTCCAAAACCGTTGCGCGCGCCTCGGGCTGGTTAAAACCGCCGTGCCCCGTTGCACCAATCACAACCGGCAAATCCGGCTGCCCAAGTTCATCACGAAGATCCCGTATAAAATCCGCCATGTTGGCTTCATACTCGGCCGCCGGAGATGTATGTAAACTATCATTCCACCCCTGATGCCAACCAAAGCCAGCAATCTGATACCCCATCCCCGCAAATGCCGGAAACGCACTATCAAGATCATCAAGAGCCTGGCGAACATGGGCAAGCAATTCGTAGTAGTACGGTCCAACATCACCCCCGCGCGCAACCACTGCCCGCGGCGAACGAAAGTCCACAAACAAGCTACGCCCACCCCAACAACTTTTGATGAGTAATACCGGCTGATCAAAATGATCCCCTACAACCCAACCAAAACCATACTCGGGACCAAAGGTCGTCGGGGCCGTCGCGGGCCCGAGATCGCCTTGCGTAATGTTCGGCGCACCGCCGCTGGCTGCACGGTTCCACCAGAGCTGCACATCACTACGGTCCCGCCAGGCACTCGTGGCAGACTCTTCCGGATCCAAAAGCAAATGACCATAGTTTGCCGTATCATGGATCGCCAAGTACCGTAAACTGCCAATCGCACCAGCCACACCACCATGCCCGTTTTCGCGCGAACCGCGCCCTACCATATTCGACTGCCCCGAAAGAATAAAAACGCGTACCCCGTCCGGATTGTCGTCCCACGTCCGGAACATCGCGACACTGTCCCCTTCCAATGCATACCCTGCCAAATCAGTCAAATGATGCAACGTCACCGTATAAACCGTGTCGAGCGCCAAGGGCTCGGATGTCGTCAGCATAACCGTCTCACGTGAAGGATAAAACTGAATCGACGATATTGCCACCGACGCCCCTCCCTCCGATTCTATGAGGTAGTTGGAGGGATCCTTCGCCGTGTCCCGCATCATCGGCTCGGAAAATGTGAGATGGATCGTGCGATCGTGCCCCCGCACCCGCTCCAGCCTGGGCGGATCAGAATCGGCAGGCCCAATCCGGAACATCCCTCGTTCTGGATTGCGCACCGGAACCGCAAACGGACCGTACGTCGTTACCGCCTCCTCGGGATGCGCGTTTACAACCGGATTGATAAAAGGCGCAAATTCCCCCAAATCATCGGACCAATATACCCCATACACATCACCTGGAAACGAACGCCACGTCAACGTCGCCTGCTGCAAGGCCGGATCAAACGTGAGGCCCGTGATTTCCAAGGGCGGCCGGGCTCGATCTGCCTCGGCAATCTGGATACCCGCAGGCCCCAGATGGTTGCTACCATCCCCCCGAATTTCTATGTGTAATGTCGAATCCGCATACCCTCGGTAAACCAGATAATTGCCCGGTGTCGTCTCATCCGTAATCTCCACAAGCGTACCATCGGGCTCCGTCGTCAATAGCGTGAACCGACGCGCAGCCCCCCCGTTGATGCGAATGGTTCCCCGACCATTCCCGCTCTGCGCCTGACTGATCCCGAAGTAGATCACAAAATCATAGGCCGCAAATGGAATGTCCCGAACCGCAAAAACAGAATGTAGCGATCCATCGCCGGGATCAAAGGTACCATTGCTTTTTGCGTCTAGCATCTTCGCATCCGGTATCTCAAACGTGGCCGCATTACGCGTCGATGTCCAATAATGCGGCCCCGCATTGCGCTGGCGAATCAGATCAAACGTCGCGCTCTGCCCAAGCCGCGAACTGATCGACGTCTCACCCACACGCGCCAGAATGTTCTGCCAGCCAGCCGTAGCAAATGCGCCCGCCCCCGCGACCTCGCCCGAATTCAACTGCACCGTTTCTCGGATCGCAGGCTGTGTCCAGGTATCACCCGCATGCTGACGCCCGAATGCGTACAGGTTCACGCTGAAAATATCGCTAAGCAACGATTCCACAAACACAATCGGGGCCACTTGCGAAAGCACCAAATCGTTCGCCGATAAAACAGTGGCAGTAAAAGTTGCCGTGCCCGGTTCCTCGGAACGTACCGTAAATACCGCCTCACCCAACCCGTCAGTCATCATCACCGACGGCGAATCAATCTGCGCGACGCCAGATGCATCAGACAATTGCACTTCTTCGCCCGGTATGCGAAACCCCTGCGCATCCCGCAAGCTGACCGTTACCGTGGTGGAAGCAATCCCGCCCGCTTCTACCTCCGCCTGCGCCGCAACGACACTTGAAGCCAACGCATCCACCGGACCCAACTCTACCGGCTCGGCAACCTGGATCTGTAACCCACTCAAATGATTCCGATAATCGTCATCAGCACCCCCCGCTATATCAGCACCCTTGCCGCGAAATCTGATCTGCCCCTCCGCATCAGCTACCACATTCTCAAACCATACATAGTTTACACCGGCCACAAAGCTGGACCCATTCAAGGCACCATCGGTGCCGTCAACCTCTTGCGTAGTCGCTGAAATCGTACTGTTTAAGGCTGTCCAAGTACCCTTTTGACGCTCCCGTGTTGGCGACTGATGCCGATGACTTACGATCCATATGTGATACGAACCGCCTGGCTCCAAACCCAAAATCGTAAGCATTCGATCCTGCCCTCTACCATGATCAACCAAAGTCGACCGCAACATCCGCAGAGAGGGGCCCGTACCATCATAGCGCCCTTCCGTGAAATCCGTGCTGACCGTTACCGTCGTCGCTTCCCCCGCGGAATCAAAAATCGTATTTGTTGATGAGTGGGATGCAAACTGATTCCAAAACGTCCCTAAACCTCCCGCAGGACCGACCAATGCACTCGCATCCTCAATGCCAGGTCCCGGATTGTGCGCTGGTACCCAGGAATTGAAATTGACGTTGATCAGGGGTTGATCACCAGCCCGCACCGCACAAACGCCCGAAAATAATAATAGCACTACAGCGCGATAAACAGACTCTCGTATCTTCATATCAAACGAATCCCCCCCGTTTAAGAAACACATTGCAGCATTCTCGCTATACCAACCTAAACAGGGGTACATATACGCGCAAGCAGCCAAACAAAAATCACGTGCAACCAGATCACTATGCACAAAAATAGCATTCAAAACACGACAAACAATGTCAAGCACGACACCGTACCCCCCTAAACAACGGGCCATACGAACGCTAGCAGCGACCCCGCCTCCGTGTTCGACCGCGTATTGTAACGCCAAAGCTCCCCATTGACGCAACCGGTATATCGTCATACCATATAAAGCATGAAAGCTCATGCAACACAACCAACGGCAAGCAAAGCCAATTCCAATAAAGCCTCACTTCTATCGCGTACACTACCGATTGAGCTGCAGGAACCGCAACAAGCCAATGCCCAAATGGGCATCACGATTCGCACGGGATCGAATACGCCCCCCAGAAATATTCCCTTGGAACGCAAGGATTACTCCATCGGACGGGAGGCTGACGCAGATATCTGTATTCCAGACCCAAGCGTATCACGCCAGCACGCGCGCATCTTTTTTCTGCACGACGAAGAAATTCTTGAAGACCTGAACAGTACGAATGGCTGTTTCGTGAATGGCGTTCGCGTAACACGCTGCATGTTGCAGGATAACGACATCATACGCATCGGCGATGCCACCATGCTGTTTACGCGAAAAAAAACCTCCCAACCGGAAAGCCGTACAGCGTCAGACCCAAAAGCGTAACCCCGCATCCGCAAGGCCATAACCCTGTCCGAGGTTGAATGGATGCGCATTGAACCATGGATTACAGTGGCATTGACCCTCGCCATGCGTTACCATAATCCTATGAAAACGATCATCATACTATGCGCATACCTCTTTTTATGTAGCTATGCACGAGCTACGCACGACTACCAACTGGAAGTCTACGGCACCGCAGGAAACGATATGCGTGTCATGCTAGAGGTCGTGGATACGATACTCGATGGAGAAGGGCGCAGCATCGCCGACCCGCGAGGCGGACGTATTTTCGTAAGAACCTCCCCCGCGAAACATAAAGCCTTGCGCGAAGCTTTTTCGCAAACCGCTGCTACAGCCCGAAACATTCAACTCTCGGTTCGCTTTGCAGAACAACGCCAGGAACAAGAGGATGCGGCAGCATTGGAAGGAGAAATCTCTCACGATCCCTCGGGTACACGCTGGCGCATACGCCCCCGCGCCCAACACCGCAGCGAAACCACGGAACAGGACACGCAGCAGATGCTCGTGACACGCAGCGGACATGATGCAACATTACGCGTGGGCAAACGTTTGCCTTATCTCGAATGGACCGCAGATTACAGCCGCTTTCATTCTCGCATCCATGTGGGCACGCGCTGGCAGGATGTCGGAGCCTTTCTCGTATGCAAACCCACCCTACAACCCGACGGCGAAACCATCTTGATTCGTATGACGCCTGAAATTCGCGGACAGGGACCAGACCGATCGGCCCAAAGCTACCGCTTCCGATCCATTGAAACGGAAGTAATGGTGCGCAACGGACAAACCATACAAGTGGGCGAATGGTCAGAGGCAAATACCTTGTTCAATCAATTTCTCATCGGACGCACCCGACAATCCAGCCGTAGCAATCTGAAGATTCACATTACCCCGAGCATTCTACCCTGAGCGAAACGTATGCAAACCCACTCATCAATCTGTACCGACACTACGCTCATAACCGCAAAGGCCACGCTCTGATGCCAGCACAAAATCAACAAACGTTTTGGCCGCCGCCACATCCCCAATATTCTCTTGCTGCATCGCCTCTCTCGCATCGGATACATTTTGACCACTTACATACAATAGCTTGAACAAGCGCTTGATCGTGGTTCTCTCGGCGGCGCTGATCCCCGCCCGACGCATCCCGACAATATTCAACCCCAAAACCCGATTGGCACTGAGCGGGCGTACCGTGCAATAAGGAGGTACATCCTTGGAAACCGCAGCCCCCCCGCCCAACATCGCACCTTCTCCAATCCGCACAAACTGATGCACCAGCGCATTGCCGCTCACAAAGACACGTGACCCCACTTCGGCATACCCTCCGAGTAAAGCACCATTAGCTAGAATGACGTCATCGCCCATCTGTACATTGTGCGCCGCATGACTATTGGCCATGAACATACAGCGGTTGCCCATGCGCGTTGTCGTGCCCGGCTTCGTGCCACGATGAATCGTCACGCCCTCTCGCAAGACACAATCATCGCCAATGGCTACATACGATGCATCCCCCGAAAAACCCAAATCCTGCGGCAAATCCCCCAATACCGCGCCCGCATGCACATGGCACCGCGCGCCAAGCGTGACACAACCATGAATCGTCACCTGCGGGCCAATCCGGCATCCCGCGCCTACCCGCGCACCAGCCGCAATATAACTAAACGGGCCAACTTGCACATCCGCATCCAGTACGGCACCCTCTTCCACAACAGCCGATGCATGAATCGTCGCTTCCATCAAATATCCTCCAGCAAATCCTTTTGATAAAGCAGTCGGATCATATCGCAATCTAACGTATGCCCAGCCTTGTACGATATGATATGACCCGCAAACCGCCCCATATCAATCAACGCGACCGCCGCTAAAAGATCCAATACCGCCCGATGCCAAACCGCCTCCAACGATTTTCCATTATGTATCAAGTATGGCTCGTTAACATACTTCCGCGGACCCGCCACCAGAATATTACGCAGCGTGTAACCCAGGTTGCGCGTATCCGCAAATAATTTTCCCGCCGTTTTGCAATACAGCATCATCCAAAGATTCGTATTCGTACGCGCTGATGCACCCCGACGAAAGGTTTCCGGATTTACATCAAAACGAATCCGTTGCTTACCAATAGCCGTTGAAAAGTTCACCGCACAATCAACCGTCAAACGCCGATCCCCATCGCTGGCCGGCAGAAATGTCAGAAACCCCCCATTCGGTGCCGTTATCGAAACCGGTTCCTTTACCGTCACCACACGCGCAGGCTCAGCCTGTTGCACAATACCGGCCTCGTCAATCGCCTCCACCAAATCCATACTGCTACGATCAAATAACGGCGGATCCCCCGAATCCATCCGAATCAACACATTGTCGAGCCCCATATATTTCAGGGCCACAATATGTTCAACCATACGCATGTAGTTGTGCGGCGAACCACTGCAAAGCACAATGTTGCGCGCGGTCGTCCAAATATTGCGTACGGATACTTCAATATCGAGCGCGTACCCCAAATCCGTTCGCTCAAAACGCCAACCCCGGCGCGCTGCCGGCAAAAACTCTAATCGCCGCTGCGCCTTCCCCAGAAAGGTCCCGGGCCCCGTCACGGATACCGGTTTCGCAATCGTCGTCTGTAACCAGGCCGCATCGCCCGCCGGCACCTCCATACATTCCTGGTCAACAGGCTGTACGGCCATTTCGTCCGTGGCGCGCTGCAGTACCTCCTGATCCCCCTCAAGTAATGTTCCTATCTTAAGCTGTTCCATAGAACAAGTCCCCTTTCCATGCAGCCAAACAGTACGGAATTCAGCGCCGCGAAAAAACAAAAAAAAGGCTCCCTACGAGAGGGAGCCTGAAAAATGAATCCTTGAACGCCAACATTAGTCGACAGGCTCAAAGTCATCTACGCCTGCACCGCAATCCGGACATACCCAATCTTCGGGCAAATCAGAAAATGCCGTGCCAGCCGCAACGCCATTATCCGGATCGCCAATCTCAGGATCGTAAATATAACCACATAAGTTACAAACATATTTCTGCATAACGGTTCCTCCCTTTATGTACATGAACAATCATGTGTGCGACTTATAGCGCACCACACGCGGACTGGCAAGCCCAACCCGCGTCAATGCTTGACTTACCAGTTCTCTGCCAGTAACTCAAAATGAGCCTGCGGATGCGCACAAGCCGGACAGACCTTCGGCGCTTCATTCGCTTCTGCAATATAACCACAGTTAATGCAGCGCCATACGACCGCTTTTTCCTTCATGAATACGGTACCACCGTCAACATTGGCAGCCAATTCCAAATAACGCTTTTCATGCTGCTTCTCGGCAACCGCAATCGCTTCAAACACTTTCGCAATGTTCTCGAATCCTTCTTCACGGGCCGTCTTGGCAAAACCGGGATACATCTCCGTCCACTCGTAATGCTCACCGGCGGCACCATGACGAAGGTTTTCAACGGTCGAGCCCACAGGACCCGCCGGAAAAGCAGCCGTGACTTCTACTTCACCACCATCCATCAACTTGAATAAACGCTTGGCATGCTCCCGCTCCTGGTTCGCGGTCTCTTCAAATATATCGGCAATCTGCACATACCCGGACTTACGCGCCTCACTGGCAGCATAGGTATAACGATTGCGTGCTTGTGACTCACCCGCAAACGCTGTGCTTAAATTAATCTGTGTCTGTGTGCCTTTTAATTCTGGCATGATTCTCTCCTTCTTTCTTCGATTACAAGAACCCCTGCACGGCAACACACACATGTTGCTCTTACGCTGTGGCAAAAGTCCTCGTCGCATGGCATCTCAACACCATTCCAACAGAACGTAAAGAAGGATACCGCATCCGGATTCCTCACATTGTGTAATCCACATAATTCTACCAAAAAAGGGGCATTTTTTAGATTATAGTAAAAAAAAAGCAGGCCGAATCGAAACACAGAACCACACCTCTTGCAAGGGATCCGGCCTGTCGCAGGCGCTAAAACCACCAACCGCCATCATGTCCAATCGCTGCGCCTGACAGGCAAATGACAAAAAAACGAGCTACTGGCGCTGGAAAAACATACCCCAACCAACCCCAAAAAACGCAAAAAGCAAAGGCTGAACAAATTGAGGCAGGGCCTATTCCTGCTGCGTGGCACCGCGTCCATCCCCGCGCATCGCGCGACGCAAATACCCGGGACCCGGAATCGTTGTCATATCCGTAATCACATGGATAGCAGAAACAAATGTTTCAGCATCTTCACCTTGATACCCGATATCCCGCGCAAAATCATCCAATAACACATCCCGTTGCATCTGCAGCATTTCATCCAAACCCCGCATTTGGGCAAACATCTGCGGCAGACGGGCCCGGTTTTGCGGATCGTCTGGATTTGCAGCAACTTCCTGCATCGTACGATCAAAAAATTCCAGCCGTTCCAATAAGGCATGGTGATTCTCAAGATACTCCGGTGCAAGCCCTTCGGTTGGAATCGACTGCATGAACAACAAACGATCGCGCGTGGTCTCCGCCACACGCCCCATCATTTCGCGCCCTTCCTCCCGACGTCTCTCGTAGCCCTCGGGATCCTGCTGCTGCATGCGCTCACGCCAGGCCTGCATCCGCTCCGCACGGCCCTGCGGCTGCTGCGATGCTTGCGCCTCTTGCGCCGCCTCCAGCGCCTCCACACGAGCGGATAACCGCATCACCTCTTGCTCCGCCGCATCGAGTTCATCGAGCAAAGCTTCTTTCGATACCGAAGACAGCGCTTCTGCGCCAAGGTCGCGCGACGCAAACGAAATCGGCGCCGGTGCGGATGCCCCACGGCCACTGCGCACAGCCGCCAGCTCGGATTGTAAGGAAGCAATCAAGGCATCTTGGATATCCCCTTGGTGCCGCGCGCGCACCAAAGCCAACCGACTGGACATGGCCATACCGATAGATGCTACCAGCACGATCACCGCAACCCCTATCACAATACGCTTATTCAACATCGGCTCTCCATACATCATTCTCCTCCATGCTTCGCAATAACCCAATTATAATATAGCCCCCAAAAGAAAGTCCCTCAAGTAAAGAACGAAACAAAACAGTCAATTATTGTGTATAATCGTTCGCTGCATCTCGCCTCCTATAGAGCGCCGGTTGACCTTTGCCAAAGAAACAACCACACACCGGAAATTCTTTCTTTTTGACGAGCTGACGTCTTGACGCTCTGACATCCAATGAGTACGCTTCACATCAACGCATCATGGTTCTAAATGGTCACATGCTACAAAAAGGGGACAAAATCATGCCGGGTGGAATTATTGCTATTATCATTGCCGTTATTGTCGTTGTGTTCGCTATATCCGTTTACAATGGCTTGGTTTCATTACGCAACCGCTATAAAAATGCGTTTGCACAAATCGACGTGCAACTCAAACGCCGCTATGACCTGATTCCGAATCTGGTCGAAACCGCCAAAGGATACATCAAGCACGAACGCGAGACCCTCGAAGCCGTTATCGCTGCGCGAAACCAAGCCGCAACCGCCGGCGCCAAAGCCGCATCCAACCCCGGCGACCCGAATGCCATGCAGCAACTCGCCGGAGCGGAAGGAGCCCTCGCCGGCGCCATGAGCAAAATGATGCTCGTCGTCGAACGATACCCCGACCTGAAAGCCAACCAGACCATGGCACAACTCATGGAAGAACTCACCTCTACAGAAAATAAAGTGGCTTTCTCCCGCCAAGCCTACAACGATGCCGTCATGACCTATAACACAGCACGCGAAAAATTTCCCGCGGTCATCCTGGCTGGCGCGTTAGGCTTTCAACCGGCTGATCTCTTCGAAATCACCGACGCACAAGAACGCGAGGCGCCCAAGGTTAGCTTCTAATGGACTTTTTTGCCCACCAAGAACTTGCCCGTAAAAAATCCCATGTTCTGGTCCTCCTGTACGGCGCCGCCGTATTGGCGATCACCTTGGCCATCTATGCCCTGTTGATGGCCATATTCAATGTGGCGGATGAAACCCCCGGCACAACAACAACATGGTGGAACGCAGAAATTGCGTTTTGGACCCTTTTGCTCGTTCCCGGCGTCATTCTCATGGGATCCTTCACAAAAGTCATGCAGCTGCGGAAAGGCGGCGGCGCATCCGTGGCACGCATGCTGGGTGGCTCACCGGTACGCCCCGACACCACCGACCCTGATGAACGCAAATTGCTAAACGTCGTAGAAGAAATGGCCATCGCCGCTGGCGTCCCCGTGCCCATGGTCTATGTCATGAGCGAAGAAAAAGGCATCAACGCATTCGCCGCCGGATATTCACAACGCGATGCCGTCATCGGCGTCACACGGGGCTGCATGAAAACCCTCTCACGCGATGAACTGCAAGGCGTGATCGCCCACGAATTCAGCCATATCGTCAATGGCGATATGCGCCTCAATATTCGCCTCATGGGCATATTGTTCGGAATCATCATGATTACCCTCATTGGCAGAATCCTCCTGCGTACCGTCTATTTTTCGGGCGGTACCCGAAGCCGGGGCGGCAGGAAACAAGGCGGAAACCCGCTACCCTTTATTGGCATCGCACTCATCATCATCGGCTATATCGGCGTCTTCTTTGCCAACCTCATCAAAAGTGCCATCTCACGCCAACGCGAATTTCTTGCCGACGCGGCCGCCGTGCAATATACCCGCAATCCCAGTGGCATCGCCAGCGCCTTGAACCGCATTGCCAAACTGTCCCTTGGATCACGGGTAAGCAACCCGCATGCCGAAGAAGCCGGACATCTCTTTTTTGGCGATTGCAGCAAACATTTCGTTGCACTCTTTGCCACCCATCCATCCCTGAAGGAACGCATTCGCCGCATTGATGCCAGCATCGACCAGAAACAGCAGCCAGCGCGTGACGCCATGCCCGCAGCACAGCCCACCCCCGAAACCCTATCCGAGGAAGATGAACTCGCCGGTGCCATCAATCTGGCCGCCGCACAAGCCATTCTCCAAATGACGCCGCCCGCCGTGGAGGAAGCCACCCATGACGCCACCAAAGCACGCGCCGCTCTCTATGCCATGCTGTGGTTCGATAACAAAACCTTTCAGCAACGGCAACGGGAAACCCTGCAACGACTCGATCCCAAAGCGCTCGAACAACTACCGGCCATCTTACCCAGCATACAACCGATGGACCCAACCGTAAGACTCCCGGTAGCCGAACGACTCATACCAGCCTTGCGCATGATGCCCGCAGACCTTTATCCCAACTTTTCCAAAGCACTCATCGAACTGACCGAAGCAAATGAAGAAATCAATCTATTCGAATTTGCCATCCGTATCATGATCATACGACAACTCGGGTCGGAGTTCGGCGCTATCCACAAACCCACCGTACGCTACCGCGATGCCAACAAAGTCAAACCGTATATCGAAACCTTGCTCTCCGCCTTGGCGCGCTGGGGCACGACCAGCCAGGAGGCTGCAGAAAACTGCTTTGCGGCGGGCATGCAGACACTGCAATGGCAGGCCGACAACCTCTCGGATGTAACCCTCGAAAAAGTCGAAACGGCTGTGACGGAGCTAGACCATGCAGCACCCTACATCAAACGACGCTGTATGCGCGCTTGTACCACAACCATTCTACACGACGGAAAAGTTGCGAGCAGCCAATACGAACTCTTGCGTGCCATCGCGGACGGGCTGGATGTCCCCATGCCACCTATGCAACCCAACCAAACCCAGATAGCAGCATAATGGAGATCAATGCATAGATGGACCCAAGACCCAACACCAGGCAAACATAAAACCTATTGCTGCGGGGATATCTGCACCATCCAGCTATACGCACCACGCCACCCCACCCCAGGCAAAGCATTTCTACGGACAAACATGGGGTCCGCACGTATTCACCGTGAGGAGATCATACGGCATGTCGAACAACATGCACCCCTCCTCGCCGGCGATTGGCATGACATCCCCATGCGCGAAAACACCACATCCCCCAAGGCCACCCCCACATACACCATCCATCTGCCCCTATATGAGCCCGGTGTCTTTGAAGCCAAAGCATTTTTCCTGCCTGAGGGCAGCACAACGCCTTGCTGGCCCGAAGGACCCAACCTGCACATCAAAGTGCAACCCGCCACCACCTACGCCGCCAATACCATGTATACAGCGTTCGTTCGGCAGTTTGGCCATAACCAATACCCACACAACGAAACACCATTACCACAAGAGCAACTCGCCGTATTAGACGCCGAAGGGTGGACGCTCATCCCGCAATCCGGAACCTTCCGGGACCTCGCACGCGAACTCGACCATATCATCCATACGCTCGGATTTCGCATTATCCAACTGCTACCCATTCATCCCGTCCCTACGACCTACGCCCGCATGGGACGCTATGGTAGCCCCTTCGCTGCGATCGATTTCTTTAATGTAGACCGAGCCCTGGCTGTGTTCGACCGCAGTAGCACGCCCCTTGAACAATTCGGCGAACTCGTTGACGGGATCCACCAACGTGACGCCCGAATCTTTCTCGACATCCCCATCAACCACACCGGCTGGGCATCCTATCTCCAACTACACCACCCCGAATGGTTCGCACGTAACGACGATAATTCCTTCGCCTCTCCCGGCGCATGGGGCGTCGTGTGGGAAGACCTTTCCGAATTAGACTACCAACACCAGGAACTATGGCAGTATATGGCCGACGTCTTCCTCTTCTGGTGTCAACGCGGTGTCGATGGATTCCGCTGCGACGCCGGCTACATGATCCCGCTCCCCGTATGGGAATATATTGTCGCCAAGGTTCGTCATGCATACCCCGACACCATTTTCATGCTGGAAGGACTCGGCGGAAAAATCAGCGTCACCGAAGACCTTCTCTCAAACGCGGGATTGGATTGGGCCTACTCGGAAATCTTCCAAGTCTATGATCGCCCCGGACTCGAACAGCAAATCCAACATGATCATAACAGCGCAATCACGCGCGGACCCTTGATCCATTTTGCCGAAACACACGACAATAACCGCCTCGCCGCAACCTCCCCGCTATATGCCCGCATGCGCACCGCACTTACCGCACTAACATCCGATAATGGCGCCTTTGGCATGGCCAACGGCGTAGAATGGTTCGCCACCGCCAAAATCGATGTCCATGGTGCCCCTAACTTGAACTGGGGGGCAGAGCAAAACCAAATCGACTGGCTACGGCGCATCCATACCATCCTCGCTACACACCCCGCCTTCTTTCACGGAGCAAACATCGCCGCACTGCACGCTGATGCTGCCGTACTCCAAATCCTACGCACAAGCTTGCAAGGCGAACCCGTACTTGTATTGGTAAATCTCGACACCGAAAACGAAGCGCGAGCCTGTTGGCAAAAATCCGAATGGGACCCCAAAACCGGCGATTGCTTGGATCTGATAAGCGAGACACCTGTCACCTTACATGCGCACGAAAACACCATCAGCTGCATCCTGCCTCCAGGTGAAACCTATTGCCTGGCTACCAGCCCCTTACCAAGGGAAGAGATGCGCGATCGAGTAACCACACAACGCGCAAGAGCACTTGCCCTCGCGATCATCGGACACCTGAATGGATTTCAGGTCGATGCCGACTGCGACCCTGCGCAAATGGCCGAAGAACTGCTGGAAGACCCCGCAGCCTTCTGTGCCCGTGTAGCCCAACGACCGGAACAGGCCATGATAACCCGCTGGCAGGCACCCGCGGATACGCGACGCGTCGTCATCCTACCCCAGCAACACGCATTACTGGTGCAAGCTGCCTACCCCTTCCGCGTTACCCTCACCCACGAAAACCAAGTCGTGGCCCATGCCCAAAGTATACCGCAGCATGAACAACAAAATCATTTTGCCATCCTGATCCCCGCACCTGACACACCTGACACAGCAGAGCTCGATCTGCAATGCACACGCTACACACCAGATGGTGTGCAACATACCAATAGCCGCATCCTGCGATACGGCGACAACTTGCAACACAAGGTGCAAGTACGCTATGAACGGGAACAGATACGCAACACGCGTGCTTGCGCCATCCTGACCAATGGCTGTGGAGCCATCAGCCAGGTCCGCCTCGCATGGGGATCCATCGAAAGCCAGTACGATGCCCTGCTGGCCGCCAACCTGCATCCTACCGTACCTGTCGATCGCCAGGTTCTACTCACACGCTGCCGCGCCTGGGTCGTACATAAAGGCTACTCACATGAAATGGGATTGGATTGTACCCGCGACGTACAAATCGTGCCTGGCCATACTGTAACCTGGCACTTCGATGCCCCGGCTGGCATGGGCCGTAC
This sequence comes from PVC group bacterium, assembly GCA_003567005.1. Taxonomy (GTDB): domain Bacteria; phylum Verrucomicrobiota; class Kiritimatiellia; order UBA8416; family UBA8416; genus T3Sed10-140. Next base: position 3,552 of record PXBF01000163.1, on the reverse strand, counting down.
CGTCGCGCTCCAATGCACCCTGTCCTGGCAACAACATCAAAACCATATTGAACTGGCGATCACCCGTAAAACGGCGCAAGATCCGGAGAAGCATCTCGCCGACACCGATCCCATTCAACTGATCATCCGACCCGACATCGAAAATCGTAGCTGTCATGCCGCCACCAAAGCATATGCTGGCCCCGAACACCACTTCCCCGCATCTGTCACCCCCGAAGACAACGGATTCCTCTTCGCACCGGCACCGGAAGGGAACCTGCATGTAGAAATCCCGGCATCCACCTTCACATGCGAACCGGAGTGGATATACGGACAATCCCACCCCTTCGAAGCTGACCGCGGACTGGAACCCGATGGCGATCTCTTCAGCCCGGGATACTTCACCATCGAACTGCAAGGCACCGACACCCACCCCCTCTACGCATCCACCCCCGACGTATCCCCTACCCCGGGAACGCCGGGCTCCAGCCTGGCCAACGGCAACCCTGCAACCCCACAATCGTCTTCCCACATCCCACACTCCACATCCCACTTGCCACTGCAAGACGTCCTCCGCGCCGCCATTCAAGACTTCGTCGTGCGCCGCGATGATGCCCGCACCGTCATAGCCGGATACCCATGGTTCCTCGACTGGGGACGCGATACCCTGATCTGCTTGCGCGGCATGATCGCCGCAGATTTTCTCGAAGAAAGCCGCGATATCCTCAAACAATTCGCACGCTTTGAAAAACAAGGCACCATACCCAACATGATCCGTGGCACCGATGATCGCGACCGCGATACCTCCGATGCCCCATTATGGCTCTTTACGGCATGCAACGATTTTATCCGCAAAACCGGCAACAACACCATCCTCGATATGCAGTGTGGCGAACGCCCCCTGCTTGCCATTCTACAATCCCTTGCCAACCATTACATCCAAGGAACACCCAACGGCATACACATGGACCCGCAGAGCGGACTTATCTTCAGCCCTTCCCATTTTACCTGGATGGACACCAACTATCCGGCCGGAACCCCACGCGAAGGATATCCGATCGAAATACAAGCCCTCTGGTTTGCGGCCCTACAGTTTCTAGCAACACACGATCCCGACAATGCCCAATGGCAAAAGCAGGCCGATCAAGCCCAAGCATCCATTCTACAATACTATCGTATCCCACAAACAAATGGTGCCCTGTCCGACTGTCTACACGCCACCAAGGGACAAACCGCGCAACAAGCCACGCCCGACAATGCCATCCGACCGAATCAGTTACTGGCCGTTACCTTGGGTGCCATCACAGACAAGGGGGTCATCAATGATATATTGCGGGAAACCGCATGCCTGATCACACCAGGCGCTATCCGGAGCCTCGCAGATCAGCGCGTCGTACCCCCTCTCCCCGTTGATGGCCCATTTGGCCCCCTCAATAACCCCGATCACCCCTACCAAGGACACTACCGCGGAGATGAGGATACACAACGCAAACCAGCCTACCATAATGGAACAGCCTGGACCTGGCCATTCCCCTCCTACTGTGAAGCCCTCATCCACTTCGATCCGGACAATCTCACAACGGTAGCTCGCCAAATTCTCAGTAGCATCATCCCGCTACTCGAGTCCGGCTGCATCGCACACCTCCCCGAAATTCTCGATGGCGATGCCCCGCACGAACAACGCGGCTGCTGGGCACAAGCCTGGGGCGCAACCGAAGCCTACCGCGTCCTCCAACTCCTGCAAGAATAATTACACAATACTATACAAATCCTGCATAGCCCCTATAATGCCCGGCATGAGCCGCCGCAGCGTTTCCAGAAAGCCAAGGGAGCAAACATGCCGACAATACATGCGCCGTTAGCCGCCATCATGGAATGGCCCTCCATGCCGCTCACCGAACCGGTATGGATCGTTGCAGCCGTTTTGCTATTGGTCCTCGTACTTCCCTTGCTCGGACGCGCCATCCGCACCCCGGACATTATCCTGCTCATTCTCGCCGGTATGTTGTTCGGCCCCAATGGACTCAACCTCCTCGAACGTGGACAGGCAATCGAAGTCTGGGGCACCGTTGGCCTCCTATACATCATGTTCCTCGCCGGACTCGAAATCAATGTCACCGACTTCATGCGCAATCGAAATCGCAGTGCCGTGCTCGGAGGTCTCAGCTTCCTCGTACCCCAAATCGCGGGTACACTCGGTGCCGTCTGGCTGCTCGGATTCGATTGGACCAAAGCCATTTTGCTGGCAAGTATGCTGGCATCCTTCACCCTCCTCACCTACCCGCAGGTAAGCCGACTTGGACTAGCCCGCCGCGAATCCGTATCCGTGAGTGTCGGAGGGGTACTCATTACCGATACCCTCGCACTACTCGTCTTGGCCGTGATCGTGGAATTACATGGACATGAATACTTCTCATGGCTGTTTATTCTGCGGCTGGCCTTGTCCTTCAGTGCCTTTTTGGCTGTCATGCTCATCGGCGTCCCCAAAGTCGGCCAATGGTTTTTCAAAAATGCAGCCCGCGACGGCGGTGCCCAATTCCTATTTGTTCTCGTCGTCGCCTTTCTCGCAGGCGCTCTTTCCGAACTGGCTGGCGTCGAATCCATCATCGGAGCATTCCTTGCAGGGGTTGCCCTCAATCGGCTGGTTCCTCCGCAAAGTCCGCTCATGAACCGGATCGAGTTTGTCGGACACCACCTCTTCATTCCCTTCTTCTTGATCTCCGTCGGCATGATTGTCGACCCACGTGTATTCATCGCCGATCACCGCACATGGCTTGTCGGCGGATTCATGGTAATCGCTGTCTTTCTCACTAAATTTGTCGCCTCCAAAGTCGCCCAATGGTGGCTGCACTATACGCCCGATGAAGGCTGGGTCATCTTCGGCCTCACCGTTACCCAGGCCGCCGCTACCCTCGCTGCCGTCATGATCGGATTCGATCTCGGCATCTTTGACAAGGCCGTCCTGAATGGCACCCTCATGATGATCCTCGCCACCTGTATGGTAAGCCCATGGATCACCGAATATTTCGGACGCCGCGTCGCCCTGCAAAACCCCATCAGCGATCAACCCACGCAAGAGGCCGGCCGTATCCTTGTGCCCGTGGACAACCCCGAAACCACTGACCGCCTGATCGACCTAGCCCTGCTCCTGCGCCCCTCCAAATCGCAGGATCCCCTGCTTCCCCTGCGCGTGGTTCGCACGGGGCAAGATGCCGACACCGACATCACTCGTAACGAAAAAATGATGATGGGCGTGATTTCACAGGCTGCCGCCGCGGATGTTCCCGTACAACCCTCCGTGCGTGTTGCCGCCGGGATTGCCGAAGGCATTACCCGCGCCACCGTAGAATTGCGCGCATCCACCGTCCTGCTCGGATGGCCCCGCGGCGGGCTCCTCGGAACCACCCTGCTCGGCGACATCCTGAGCGATGTGCTTGCTGTCTGCCGCTCCCGTATTGGCGTCTGTCAGCTACTCGAACCGCCCAATACCATCAAAGAGATTATGCTCGCTGTGCCACCAAATGCCGATCGCGAAGCCGGATTCCAAGAAACCATGGCGCTGGTCTGGCGACT
>PXBF01000184.1 GCA_003567005.1 PVC group bacterium | reverse complement strand
TGGCATACACCCCTTCTACGGTGTTCGAACGAAAACCATGAAATATGTGCGTTGGTACGGAGAGGAACAATTCGAAGAACTCTACGACCTCGCCAAGGATCCACATGAGCTCACCAATGTGGTAGCTGATCCCGCCTACCGTGAGCAATATCAGGAACTATTGCAATGCGCAGACCATTGGTGGCAATCCACAGGCGGCCGCGATCTTGCTTACTACGAATCCGAAGCCTTCAAAAATAACCTCAACGCCCTCTAATAATAACAGATGCGCGAACTACGCCAAGAGGTGGAAGATGAACTTTCCCGGGAATAGCAGACAACCCAAGGTTCACTGGGAATGGGACGAATGGCTTGAAAGCCGCGCGGCCCGGCGCCGCATTTCAGAAAAGATTGGCCCTGGGGTCTCACGGCGCAAATCGAGTTCTGCCGACAAAAAACTGCGCCGTCTTTTCAACGGGGAGCGCGGTCCGGACTTCCGCTAAATTACGTCCCCAACACAATCTCCAGATAATGTCTCCGATCATCACGTATCAGGCTAGGCTCGGCGACTTCACGCCCATCCATGCGGCATGCGACAACATGTTCCCCATTCCCGGTGAGATGCAAATCAACGATCATCTTACCAAACTGCAGTCCTGACAGAACCAACCGAGAGCCTAGTTCCTTGGGCAGCACGGGAGCAAAACGAATCCAGCCAGGGTCATCAACGCAAATCCCTGCAATCATTTTATATACGAGAGCAAGGTAAGCAGCAGATGACCACAGGTAACCGGGGCATCCTGCGAATGCACCGGTTTTCCACTCCAATACCTCATTGAAGTCACCCTGCAGTCCATGCCGGCAAAGCCTCGCCATGAGCTTTCGTATGGCATCCTGCTTATTACCGAGCTTGTATTCCGCCAAAGCAAAGAAACCCTCGGTGAAAGGCCATGAACTGTTGTCGTGATAGACTTGATCACTCCCGTAAAAGGGCCAGAACAGTGGACGTCCATAGTCTCCATCATGGTAACTGGACAGCAAAGCAGCCCCCTCATCGAGAGAAACAACATTATACAACACAGCAAATGCGAGCCCAAGGATTTCCTTCCTGTCGGAATAGGTTCCATCTTCGAACTTGTAGAACGGATAATCGTTGACCCCGAAACTTTTCCGGATCGCCCGTTTCAAGTTTCCAGTACGTACGTCCATTACGCTCCCCTGCTCATGATCTCCGAGCCGACGGGCAATCTGTGCAACAATGCGAAAGGCTTGCAAATACATGCAGTTCGTGGAAAGGGCTTTGAGTAGAATTGTTTCACTCGGGCCGCGGCCCAGGTAACAATCAGTCGCCACATCGATAAAGGTTGGCTGCCCCCGATATAATCCATCCGCTGGATCCAGAAAATAACGATAGAAATGCGCATCGAAATGATGAAACGCGCGCAGTATATATCCCAGCAGATCTTCTTGCCCGGTCGTCAGATAAACCTGCCAAAGCCCCAGTACCCACACAATATCGTCCGTTCGTCTTGTATAGCAGTTCGTATTATATCTTTGGGCAAATTCCATCTCGCTGATATCCAGTTGCTTCGTCGGGATGCCCCTAATCGGGATCTCGTGATTACGGGAAATTTTCAGGCCGACTTTGCGACGCAATCCACGCAAGTGCTTCAGGTGTGACACAACAACTTCCGGTAAGACATACGCGGTTCCCAGCATGGACGAAAACGCCGTATCGCGCGTATAAAGGTAGGTTGGAAATCCGTAGCCAGCCCAGAACACGGGACCTGACGGCATCAGACCGTCGGGAATCTTCGATGCATGGCCATAACGGTTACAAAGCATGTAAAAATAGGTTTCCGGCTCGATAACCAGTCGGATCTGATCCCGGATCGCAATGCCATACATGGCATCCAGCATCGGACAATCGGAGGAAAGCCGGGGAAATGCTTCCGATACATTCGTCTCTAACGTCACCCCCTTAGCCGTCGTCAATCGCCCGACGGCATCTACCGTTGCGCGCGCATCACCTTCTATGAAACGATTGCTTTCCAGACTAAACGCAGCATTCTCATATATCGTCATACCTTCAAATCTCCCAGATTCCCCATGGAGGGATGCAAGCCTGTGTGTACGCGCTCACAACGCACGTTTTCCGTGTTTAAAGGAGTTATCACATGTCGACATGCAACGAAAGATCATACAGATAGACCTTGGCCTTGTGAAGTTCACCTAAAATGGTATGATTATTTACCTATACATTTCAGAAATGGATTCTGAATCCTTCCATAATCACAAACAATCAGGCATTTTAATGAAAAGCATATTCCCCGTCCTTCTCCCCTGCATTCTCCTCACGGCAATCCCCATAGAAGCTGAAAGCGCATTCTACACAAAACCTAACCTTTTTACCTTGCGGCCATCTGAAACCGATGTATTAAGTACGGTAGACCGCTTCGGTCCTGTGGGCATCGGCATCGAACTGCACCAACCCGCCTTTGTGATGAAAATCAAGAATGTGGAACCAGGGTCCCCCGCTGACGCAACGGGAGAACTCCACGCCGGACAGATCATTGATTCGATCAATGGCGAAACACTGGCAGACATAGATCCTCGCATCCAACTTGGCAACATGATTACGAAAGCCGAAGCGAAAGACGGCATCATGCGTTTCATGATCCGCGAGGATGAAGACAGCGCACCGCAAGAGGTTATCGTGCAAATCCCAGTCATGGGAAACTTTAGTGAAACCTGGCCACTGGATTGCGAAAAATCCGAAAATATTGTTCGTGGACTTGCAAGCTGGATGCAAGAACGCGGCTGGAGTGGCGGCATTAATCTGGATGGCCCCCGCATGCTCTTTTTGTTATCCACAGGTGACGAAAATGACCTCGATATCGTTCGCGACTGGGTTGCCAAAACGGTGGAGCATTACGAGAACCGTGAAGTTAGCCGAAATGTCAACTGGCATCTGGGGTATGGCAGTGTTCCGCTGGCGGAATACTACCTGCGTACAGGCGATGAGTCGGTGCTTCCGGTCATCCGTAAAGCGGTGGCAGCAGCAGAAGAAAACTACATGCCAGGCGGCTGGGCACAACGCGGGCTGGGTAACCTGAATTACGTCGCTGGTGGTCGCATGAGCCCCGCCGGTGTGCATGTCGCAACGTTTCTCTTGCTGGCGCGCGAATGCGGCGTGGAAGTCGATGAAAATGTCTTTCAGGGAGGATTACAGCAATTTTTCCGGTATGCAGGGCGCGGCCTGCTCGCGTATGGCGATCACCGGCCAGAATCGGGTTACACCGACAATGGACGAAGCGGCGCACTGGCCTTCACCATGGCTGCGGCGGCGGCCCAATTTCCGGAAGGGGAAGAAAATGTGTATAGCGGTGCACGCGATGTCACGGCCGTACGCAGTTTTTACACAACGCACCGCATGCTCCACGGACATAGTGGTGGGGGCCTCGGCGAAATCTGGCGTGGCGCGGCCATGGGATTAGTGCACGAAACCGAACCCCTGAAATTCCGGGAGTTCATGGATGCCCGAACATGGTTCTATGAGCTGGCACGCCGATTCGATGGATCTTTCGGCATCCCCGGCGGAGAGCGCTACGACGACACCAATTGGGGCGCCGGACTCGGCCTTGCCTTCACCATACCGCGCGGACACTTACGAATCGCCGGTGCACCCCCAACCGCATTCAGCCATGAAGTCGCACTACCGGAACGAGCATGGGGCACCGAAGCTGACGATGACTTTTATTCCCTGGAACCCGCAACCGATGCGGAGGGAAATGCCCCCGATGTCGTCAACGAACGTTTTATCGATGTGTCGGCATCACGCATCTACAGACTCGCCCCGGAAGCAGCGGAGGCAGGCGAGGACGCACTACGGCTCCTGCTATACCATCCGGAAGTTGAAATTCGTCGTATGGCCGTCGGTCAACTAAACCGCTTTCCGTCCCTCACAGCGGAGTTACTGCAATCACAAGATGCACGCGTTCGCCGCGCGGCAGTCGATGCAGTCACACAACATCGTAGCGTGCTTTTATCTGAAGACAATATCGCGTTCTTGTTGCGTATGATTAACGATCCCGAAGAATCCTGGTTTGTTGTGGAAGGGGCCCTGCAGGCTCTCAACCATACAGATGTCGAAGTGACCCTACCGCATCTAGACCAGCTCATCTACTGGATGGAACATCCCGAATGGTGGATCAGCAATGTCGCCATGCTTATTCTTACAAGGACCGCCGCACAAGGACACGCCGTCGAACAAATCACCCAAGCCATGCGTCCCGTCATGGCCGCCAACCAACGCTATAGCCGCTGGTCGATCTGGACGATGGGGCCGATCATTGAAAATGCCGTACCAGAAGCACAACCTGCTCTATTGGATTTGTTTGCCAATGTATATCGTTCCTGGCCCACCCACTCTCCGGCCCACCCGGAACCACAACACCCCGAAAACGAGAGACTCTATACCGATAGTCTCGCCACGTTGATGGCGAACCTTCCCGGTGGACTCGATACATTGTACACCCTCTCGCGCGAACGGTTCCCGCAGCGAACACTGGCGCATCGGGATATTTTCCTCACCAGTGATCAAATCGATACCAATCCAAACATGCAAGCCGCCTTGGATACCATTGTACGTGATGAACTGATACCGCTATTTGTGGCAGAACGTGCACAACAGTTGTGGAGAGCATACGATAACCCGAACCGCGACACAGAGCGCACACTTGGTGAACTTGTAGGGCTCTATAACAGAATCGACCAAAACGGCTACAATTGGCACGATTACGGTCCGGAACGCACGGAAATGAAATGGGAGTATCACTCCTTTGATCCAGTCGAACAACCACCGTTAGGCCGGGAAAGGGCAAGATTGGGACGCTATCGCGACATTAGCTATCCGGATGGTATGGAAAATTGGAACCAACCAGACTTCGACGCCGCGAGCGCTGGCTGGGGTCGCGGTCTTGCCCCCTTTGCTTCGCTCAATGGTGAACTACGCCCAGTTGGCGGGTGCCGAAGGCATAAAGATGAAGGCTTCGCCTTTTGCGGTTGCGGGGAAGAGCCCAATACCCTCTGGGAAAACGAAGTGTTATTAAAACGCGGCACATTTGAAATTCCACCCTTTGAGAATGGCTATATGTACCGCATTCTCGTCGGCGGTTCCTCTCATGTCGGCTTTGGAGACGGCACACACATCTATGTAAACGGGGCGCGCATTTTCCGGAGTGAGCGCGCGGTTGATCGTCGCGAAGGAGCACGTCCCATAGGAACGCCCATCGCACGCGAATGGTGGCCACAATTCGAGAGCGGCCAGACGTTTCTGGCAGCAAAGAGCTTTCTAAAATACTATCCGGGAACAGACCGTTATGGAAATTACATAACGGTATTTCTGCGCCGCATGCAAATCCCGCCCCTATGGGATGAACTCGTCAAAGGACTACAACTGCTGGAAATGCGTGATGCCAATTGGCAGGAATGGCAAGACCCCGACAGCAATATCGATTCTGCTGACAATCGGTATGTATGGAATGGTCAGTTTACTGAAAATCATGCAGTGCGAGGCAGATGGAAAGTGATCGATGAGGTACAATCCATACGGGACTTTGATCCCGATTCCCGCCAGCATCCACAGCGTGGCTGGCGTCCACACATCAAGGAAATCACTCTGTCGAATGATTTGCACACCGGCGATCCGCTACTAGTATGGACAGGCACGAAACTATTGGATGTGCAGCGTGCGGAAGCATTGTCTGTTGCGCATGAACAAGTGAATGATAAACAATACTTGTTTATTGAACGTGGCGGGTTCAGTCCCGATCATCAAACCGGGTGGACCTCCCCATGGCTCGTGTTTGAAAAACAATAAATTAGTAGGGTCCGTTGGGGTACCCCCGTGCATGAGCTGCAAATGGATTCGACAATGTATGGTGCGGAAGCGCACGCGCTGGTACCGGGGTAGCCCAAGGGACTGGGCTACCCCTACTGACGTGGTTCGATATAAAACTGAAGTTACTGGTTAAAAAAGGAAAACATATATGAAATATCATCTAAGCATCATAGCCTTCGCCTCCATCATCGCTGCATCTCCTCTTCTAGCCTCTGCCCCAATCCCACTTCATCTCCCGCGCCCGGATGACCGCACCGGCGATCCAGAAAAACCGGTGCAGGTTTATATTCTTGCCGGACAATCCAACATGGTTGGCATGGGCGATATCACCGGGGCACGCCCCTATCGACGTACCGTATTTCTATCTGCCGATCCAACCTTGCTTACCGGCACGATTGCTGATGATCACGGACTCGAACGTCATGGCGTCTATCAGGAAGACCATGCCAATGCCCCAAAGGGTGCGGTGGTCTCTCTATACGAAGGAGCCTATGATCCATCAACGGACTATATGCAAGTCGATCCTGTCAAAGATACTGAAGTTGCGCTGGGCACGGTCGCGGAGATGTTACCAACATTGGATATCCCACACACCATCATCGTACGCGCCTTTATCGATGTCCCTACATCCGGCACCTACACCATTCACCCGGGCTACGAGGATAGCACCTATGCCATTGCCGTGCTAAGTGGCGAGGAGGTCTATCGCAAGAAACCGGGCGGACAACCAAAAATCACACGCGTTACATTAGAGGCCAATCAACGTTACCCATTAACCATCACCTATCTGAAACATCCGCAAGACGGCATGTCTGCCGCCTTCTGGATGCGTCAAGTCGACATCCCGGGACGCGGGGATCTCGAAACCATCACACAAGTCGATGGCCTTTTCCCTTACCTATTGGATGAGGATGGAAATTGGACCGTTCGCAAGGACGTCTATTTCAAAGAGGCAAGACTGGCCAGTGGTGACCGCCATAGCTGGCTCAGCCCGCTTTCGAATAGTGGCAGATCTGTCGGTCCCGAGTTGGGTTTTGGCCACGTTCTCGGATATCATCACGATGCCCAAGTTCTCCTCATCAAAACAGCACAGGGTAATCGCTCGCTGGGATTCGACTTCCGTCCACCATCCAGTGGAAGACTGCAACCCGACGACGAAAACGAAGGCCACGAATACCGCCTTATGATTCAGGGCGTGCGCGATACACTGGAACAGATTGCCGAGATCATCCCCGACTACCAGGGGCAAGGCTATGAAATCGCAGGCTTTGCCTGGTGGCAAGGACATGCTGATCGTTTTGACGCAGATATGGTGGAAACCTATGAAGAAAATCTCGTACATCTGATTAACGATGTGCGGGCGGAATTCGAAGTACCCGATCTGCCTGCGGTCATTGCCACCATCGGGTTTAATGGCTATAACCTGCAACCACAATTCCAAGGCATTTTCGATGCACAGCTTGCCGTAGCAGACCCAGAACGTCATCCTGCCTTTGCCGGAAATGTTGCTTCTGTCGACACACGCGATTTTGCCCGCGAGGTCGAAGAATCCCCGCGCCCGGAAGGACATCATTATCATCGTAATGCTGAAACCTACATGCTTGTGGGGGAAGCTATCGGTCGCGCCATGGTGGGATTGCACGGCAGAGAAGCAGAACCAATCCCGCTTTCCGGACGCAAGGAACAGGCCCAAACGCAAACCGAAGCTCCGGCTGAACCGACAGAAGAAGAACGTGCTGCCGGACAGGTCGCACTGCAACCGATCGTGCGCCATGGCCTTGCTCCCGAATTCATCGACCAGAATCGCGATGCGCTGGCAAGGGCCTTTGAAGATCCCGATAGCGCCGCTGAAGCTGCACTTAATGGCTTGATTGCACTGTACAATACCGTCGGTATTCACGATTACGACTGGCAACCCTACGGCCCGGATCGCACCGAAATGGAATGGTACTATCACTCTTTCGATCCGGTTGAACAGCCCGAACCCGGTACGGAACGTGCCCGCCTCGGACGCTACCGCGAAGTGACATATCCGGATGGCATGGAGAATTGGAATCAACCGGATTTTGATCCGCAAGCCGCAGGATGGGAGCGAGGTTTGGCTCCTTTCGCTTCCCTGAATGGAGAGCGCAAAGCATGGGGCAATTGCAAAGGCGGATTCTGCGGTTGCGGGGAAGAGCCCAATACCCTCTGGGAACACGAAGTCTTGCTCAAACAAGGAACCTTTGCCATTCCTCCGCTTGAAGAGGGATATATCTACCGCATTCTCATTGGTGGGATGTCGCATGTCGGTGCCGGCGATGGTACCCGCGTGTACCTCAATGGCGATGCATTTTATGCACGCCAAACCGCCGTCGACCGTCGTAGGGGTGGACGCCCGATTGGGTCAGTCATCGGTAACGAATGGTGGTCCGCTTTTGAAGAGGGAGAGGTACACCTTGCGGCTACGAGCTTCCTCAAGTATTACCCGCGCACCTCAAACTACGGTAACTACATTACCGTCTTCTTCCAGCGCATGAAACTCCCCCCTCTCGACCTTTGATCGAGTATGTGCGCGAATCCACGTCTTGTCACACTAAACACAAACAGGTAGCATGTGAGACGATTGAGAAACCAATCTGATATGCATTTTTCGAAATCCGGGATGGCTACCAATGGCTACAGAAATTACTGAACGGGAACGCATGATTTTCCGAAACATGTCTGCGGCAGACAAACTCGGACTTGCAGCACAAATGCATATCCAGGCCCGACAGTGGAAAAGCGCGGCCCTGAAAGCACAGCACCCGGATTGGTCTCCTGAAAAAATTGATCGAAAAGTTTACGAGGTTTTCTTATATGGATCAGGTTGATCTATTCCGCATTTTTACTGAAAAGCTTGAGCAAGCCGACATTGACTATATGGCGACCGGCTCTGTCGCTAGCATGATTTACGGTATTCCTCGGTTTACGCATGATTTGGATTTGATTATCCATCTTCCCAAAGAACAGATTGCTTCCATCGTTTCCGCTTTCCCGCTCGATTCTTTTTACGCTCCTCCTGAAGAAATCATTCGAATAGAGGTACATCGTGCGCACCGAGGTCACTTCAATATCATTCATCACGAGTCCGGTTTAAAAGCTGACATTTACTTGCATGTCAGTGATCCTTTGCAGAAGTGGGGGCTTGTAAACAAAAAAAGAATCAATCTTTCAGATAAAAATGGGATCTGGGTGGCCCCCCCTGAATATGTGATTGTTCGCAAACTCGAATATTATCGAGAAGGCCATTCAGACAAGCACCTTCACGATATTGGTGGCATGCTAGAGATATCCGGAGATGCGATCGACATCAATATCATTGAAAAATGGGTAGCACATCTCGGGCTGCAACATCAATGGAAACAAGTCCAGGAACAGTAATAAGTGAGGATTCATATGTCTATTACACGCATTGCCATTGTAGCATTAACCTGCTGCAGTCTAACCGCCGGAGCCCGCGAAACCCCCATCCAGCTTTTCATCCTAGCTGGCGATGAGCTTGTTCTGGAACAGGGCATCATCGACGGACGCACGGATGGGGCTCACGAAGCCTTTTTTCCAAATGCGGAGAAGACCGAAGGCGAAGAGATCAAGCATGCCCATGCATATGTATATGCTGGGGCCTATTCCCCCGATGTTGATTACGATTCCTTGACGCCGATTGCAAAAGCAGTAGTGGAACTCGGCGAACAACGTACCCGCCAGATTCGCCCTGGACATCGTGGACGTGAACCCATTCCTATGGCCCCATTCCCCGAATTTGCCTTCGAAGATGGTAACACGACTGTCGTGCGCGGATGGATAGAAGTACCCTACAAGGGCCACTACGAATTTCGGGCAGGTGAGAACGAGGCAGCCTACAATATCACCAAGGTCAATGGCCAAGAAGCCTACCGTTTTGAACCCGGAATGGAAGAGGCAATCCTAACACCCATCCGGCTCGATCGCGGCGCGCGCTACGAGTTCCAAACAACCTTTATCAAGCAACCAAGCCACGCTTTTGCCATCCCGATGATCGACAGACCCGGCACGCTCGAAACAGCCGTACGCAAGTACCCGGGATATGCCTTTCTGCGCAACGATGATGGATCCTGGGCCACCCGCGACGATGTCGTCCTTTTCGATGCCCACCCCATACACAATAACACCGAAACGGCCGGCCGTTTTCTTACCGTTGGGGATATTGCCTATGGTGGACGACAACCTCGTGGCATGATCGGCGTTGAACAGATGTTGGGAAACACACTGGGCAATCACATCGACGCCCCCGTCATGATTCTGCGATTCGGTACGCACCACCCCATACACTTTCGACGCGGCTCCCGCACTCTCGCCCGCGACTACATGCCGCCTTCCAGCGGAGGTGGCGGTGGTGAAGATACGTCATGGGATATCATCCATTTTAATTGGGGCATCTGGGATATTGCGTATCGCGATCCCCAACCCAATGACCGCTGGCATAGTTGCGTTACGAATGGAACCATCACGAAAACGATCGAACAATATGAAGAGAATCTTCGCGAGCTTGTTACCCGCATCAAGGCGACCGGAGCAGACCTCATCTGGGGCAATATTACCCCCGTCAAACCCGGTACCCCCGGCCGCAAACCGGAAGATCCGGGGCGCTATAATGCCGTCGCCGCCGAAATCATGCAGGAACATGGCGTACGGATTAACGATCTATACGCCGAATCCAGACGGCTTGGATTTCCCAAAAGACCGAATGTACACAGTACCGGAAACCTCGCCCCCAAGGTTATCGAAACGATCGAGAAAGCCCTCGACGAGCTGGAAAATCCCAGTGAGCCGCTACCACGCGTCTTGCTCATTGGCGACTCGATCACCGGTAGCTATCAAAATGCCGTCATGCAACATTTCGAAGGTCGTGCCGAAATCTATAAAAATCCCGGAAATGCGCAACATACGGGTACGGGACTGCAAATGATTGATGAGTGGCTCGATACCAACACCTACAGGTTCAGCGGGCAGGAATATATGGAACTGTTGAACGCCGTCCGCAAAACGCTCGACGACATGGATCGCTATTATCCGGATTATGACGGGCAGCCCGTCGAGTTGGCTGGTTTCATCTGGTTTCAGGGTATTGCGGATGCGAATAGTCCAGCTTTTGCATCAGAATATGAAACGCATCTCCCGAACTTGATAGATGACCTTCGCAGCGACCTCGATGCCCCCAACCTACCCGCAGTGGTAGCCTCTATCGGCTGGGACGCCCGACATGGAGACACGGTACGCGCAGCCCAACTGGCAATTGCAGCATCCATTCCAAATGTTGCTGCGATCGATACGCGCCCGTTTGTGCGCGATGAAACCGTTTCGCCAGGTTCTCGCTTCGACATGTTTTTTCAAAATGCCGAAACATACCTGGAAATCGGACAATCCATGGCCGAGGAAATCCTCCAGCTCGCACCGTAGGGGTGCCCCAGCATGCCCAGCGTAGCCCGGGATCAGTAGGGGTGCCTCAGCATGCCCAGCGTAGCCCGAAGGGCGAAGACGGGTCCCTTGGGGCACCCCCCGTGCATGAGTCGTAAATAGATTCGCTAATGTATGGCGCGAAAGCCCGCACGATGGTACAGGGGTAGGTCAAGGGACTGACCTACCCCTACAGACATAACGCAATTAACAATCATGGAAGAGTATGAACAAACCGGAACGCGTGACCACGAATCCTGGCGCGAATGAGCAGCTCCTGTATTTCACGTCTACAAGTCTTGCCAGTGCGAAAGCCCTGATGGACAAATGACCGCATTCACGCATGTATCATCAGATGGCAGATGACTATGCGTGCCGACGACAGATGCGCGCGCCCTTGACGGCAGCAATATCCTGACCGGCAGGCCAAAATACAACATTGATGCCCGCGTACAAGAGGAAGGACTATCATCGTTCTTGCGTGTCTACGACACGGATACCGGAACAGAACTGCTATGTGAAGAAGTTAATAAATCTTGGATCACACATGTCCAGTTCAGTCCGATCGATCCCAATCTAATTCTATACAATCATGAATGGCCATCAGATTGCGGGATCCGGCGCATGTGGCTATTCGATGCCCACCCTCACCCCATTATCGATCACGCCAACCAGCACGTTTATTTCACATCCGATATGAATGGAAAAAGGGCCGTGTACAGAGTACCTTTACTAATATGAAAGGAACCGCAGCATGACAAAACGCGATGTAGTGAAAATGGTACTGGATGGCAAGAAACCACCGTATGTTCCTTGGCACTTTTCCTTTACCTATGAAGCAGAAGAAACGCTGATTGCGCATTACGGAACGCAGGACCTGGATCGGACCCTGCAAAATCATTTCTTGCCACTTGGAAGCACGATCGGCTTCTTTGAAGATCTCGGCAATGATCGCTTCCAGGATGGCTTCGGCGTGATCTGGGATCGTAGCGTCGACAAGGATATCGGCAATGTCGAAAGTCCGCTACTACCAGAACCGGATTTAACCGGGTACACCTTCCCCGATCCTGAAGATCAGCGTTTCTTTGCCGATATTCCCCAGAAAATAGAATCCGACGGCGACCGCTTCCGGGTATTCTCGATCGGCTTCTCTCTATATGAACGGGCTTGGACCCTGCGCGGCATGGAAAACCTGATGCTCGATTTTATCGATAATCCTGATTTCATCCATACCCTTCTGGGCACAATTTGCGATTACAATATCGCCCAGGTCAAAAAGGCCCTTACCTACGACATTGATGCCGTCTACTTTGGCGACGACTGGGGACAACAGCAGGGCTTGCAGATGGGCCCAGCCATGTGGAAAAAATTTATCTACCCCCAACTCAAGCGCATGTATGGAACGGTTCGCGATGCTGGCAAATACGTCTGCATTCATTCCTGCGGGGATGTGGACGAACTATTCGACGATCTCATCGAAATTGGTTTGAACTGTTTTAACCCGTTCCAACCGGAAGTCATGGATGTCAAAGCCCTGATCCCGCAATATCGCGGACGCCTCGCATTTCACGGGGGACTCTCCACGCAACGAACCTTGCCATACGGTACCCCGGAAGATGTCCGCCGGGAAAGCCACGAGCTTATCGCGCTCGGTCGTGAAGGTGGATATATCTTCTCCCCAGCGCATGCTGTAGAAGGCGATGTCCCGCTTGAAAATATGCTCGCTTTTATCGATGAGGCCCTCCAACAGACTACTCCAACAAAAGTGTAACTTTATATTCGTATACGCGTTGAAAGCAGAACGAGTCTGCGCAGCTTATCATTTGAAAAGACTTTTTGCGCCAATACGATTTTTTCGTTACTCCACAGAAAACAGACTGTGTCTCGCTATTTTCTGCAGCGTTACAATCCGTACTTGACGTGCCCGAGATCCTGTGAAGGATAAACACGCATGCATGTACTTTTATCCAATCTCGTTGATGATCGTGCGGAGTTTCATACCGTTCAAGGTCTGCTAGCCGCCAGCGTACAAATCTTCGCATTATGCAAGCCGGATAGTCCTGCACATAGATGGTGTAAAGAAGCGGGCATTGAACACCAAACCATTACCTTCCGGCACCGGTTGGATAAAAAAGCGATCCAGATCTACCGCCAGGTCTTGCACGAACATTCCTTTGACATCATCCATTGCCTGAGCAATCGTGCACTCTCTACCGCTTTGTGGGCCACGCGCCAACAGGACAAGCATGTTCCTATTGTGGCATATCGCGGGACGGTTGGACATCTGAGCAGATGGGACCCTGCATCCTGGCTTTCATACCTGCATCCACGCTTGCACAATATCGTTTGCGTTTCTCAAGCTGTCCGTGATTATTTGCATGCACTAGGAATTCCTGAAGAACGCTTGCAGGTCATCTGGAAAGGACATGACCCCGCATGGTATCAAGCCGCCCCGCGTAATGCTCTTACGGACCTAGCCATACCAGAAGATGCCTTTGTTGCTGGTTTTGCTGGCAATATTCGCCCCGTCAAAGGCGTTCGCTATCTGCTGGAAGCTTTCAGCCAGATCACACCCACCGAAAAGATTCACCTTGTCATTGCAGGAGAAGTACGTGACCCGCAAATTCGGCCCCTTGTCGGCAAACATCCTAACGTGCATTTTCTCGGATACAGACCGGACGCAACATCGCTTATGGGTGCATGCGACGTTATGGTAATGCCCTCGACTGAAAGAGAGGGACTACCCAAGGCTGTGCTGGAAGCCATGGCTCAAGGCGTTCCACCCATCACTACGAATGTGGGCGGACTCCCGGAACTGATTGAAGATGGCAAGTCGGGATATCTGGTTCCTCCGAAAGATGCGAAAGCCCTTCTGCATGCCATACGAAAACTTGCAGCCGACCCACAGCACCGGAAACAAATGGGCATTGCGGCCGCCAAACGCATTCAGGGTCCCTTCCATATTTCACATACTGTAGAGAAGACCCTCGCCCTATACCACAGAATACTGGAAAATCATACCTCGGCACGGTAGAGTCACGACATGAGAATCATACATATTGTTAGCAATTTTCGTTGGACAGAACGCGTAGAACCCGTTGCAGACCTTGCCATTGCCCAACAACACCTGGGACATAATGTGCGCTATCTTTGT
This sequence comes from PVC group bacterium, assembly GCA_003567005.1. Classification (GTDB taxonomy): domain Bacteria; phylum Verrucomicrobiota; class Kiritimatiellia; order UBA8416; family UBA8416; genus T3Sed10-140. The sequence goes on along the minus strand of PXBF01000184.1, from coordinate 4,764 downwards.
GGGTGTAACCGCGGGGCCGCCCCGGAAGATTGTATCCAAGGCCGCGCCGCCCATAAAGGATTGGCCTACGATGACCATTTCGAGCTCGCCAAGCATTTTGAATCAGCCACAGCACGACAGGATATCCGTAAACTCAGATCCTATTTCCAAACGTTTAAGCCCGATGTCGTGCATTGTCATTTGCCCAATGCCCACTTCCTAGCCTCTTGTGCCATAAGAGGCATGCACCACCATCGCCCCATTCTCGTCCGAACCTTCTACGAACCCCAAGGCCCCCAATGGCCCTTGCGATACTGGCTCCTGAGCCGCCCCCCCACGGACGGAATCATCCTCATGAACGAAGATTTGCGTAAAAAGGTAAAAGGGAAATTCAAGCGTCACCCCTGGCGTACCGAGGTTTGGATACCGGGCATCGACATTGCAGAATTTACGCGGCAAGACCTCGGACGCTTAGAACATATCACGCTTCCGGAAGATGCCTTTGTATTAGGTATGGTTACCGCGATTGGTGCACGCCGAAGATTGGATCTCGCATTAGCAGCCGTTGCGCATTGTGCCAAGCAATATCCCAACTTGTACCTCATGATATGCGGGCGTGGAAAAATCGATACATTTGTGCACGAACCAGCGCGTAAACTGGGAATCGAAGATCGGGTTATTCTGGCTGGCTATTGTCGTAACGATGACTTGGTACGTGCGTATCATACGATGGATGCACTCATATATCCACGACACGGAACCGATGAATCATGCCGGACCATACGCGAAGCCATGGCTGCAGGCGTACCTGTCATTGCCGGTGATACGGGCGCAGCCAAGTCTTTGATCCAGCACGCTAGAACGGGATATGTCACGGCGCTCTCAGAAGAATCTATGACTGCCGGGCTCCGCTCCATGCTCACCTTATCCCAACAAGAGAAACAGCAAATGCGAAAAGCAGCAGCAGCAGAGGCTGAAAACCGATTTTGCAGGATAAAACAGGCAGAGAAAACCATTGTATTCTATGAGCAACTACAAACCGCAAGGCAATAGAACAAGTAACCCAATTGGGTACAGGCAAACGAGAGGATATATACAAGATGAAACTACTACAGACACTGTGTGAAACCCCCGCTGTGCCGGGAAGAGAACAACGCCTCATTGATGTCATGAAGACACATCTAGCACCCTATTGCGATGACGTTTCCATAGATCCCATGGGCAATGTGATAGGATATAAACCAAGCAAGAAAAAGAATGCTCGCACCGTCATGATATCCGCACATATGGATGAAATTGGCTTTGTCGTGAACCATGTTGACAAGAATGGCTTCATCCGGATTGTCCCGCGCGGATTCCATATGCCTCGTACCCTCTGCTCGCAACGTGTCCGTGTCATCGGGAAGAAAGAGCTGATCGGTATCGCGGAGGTTGCACCAGCCTTGCAAGACGCAAAGAAGCGCGAGGAGATGCCAGCACTTAAAAGCATGTTCATTGACACGGGCCTTGGAAAGGCTGCAAAAAACGCCGTTACCGTCGGTGACTTTGTTGTGCTGGAGCGATCCTTTGAGGAACAAGGCTCCGTCTGCATCTCCAAAGCATTCGATGATCGCGTGGGATGCTATGTATTGCTCGAAACCATGAAACAACTGCACACAAAAGAATTACCCGTGAATATTTGTGCCGTTGGTTCCGTTCAGGAAGAAGTCGGTTTAAGGGGCGCACGGGGCGCCGCTAAATCCATTACTCCGGATATTGGTGTGGCACTGGATGTCACGGTGGCCGCCGATGTACCCGGAATCAGCGAGGACCAACAAGTAACAACCCTTGGCAATGGTGTGGCTATTAAAATCAACGATTCTTCCGCCATTTGTAATCATGGGTTAGTCAGGCAGCTTCAAACCCTGGCAAAGAAACACAAAATCAAACATCAGATGGAAGTTTTGTCTGGGGGAGGAACCGATACAGCCGCCATGCAAATGTTTGGCAGCGGTGCCGTTTGTGCGCTCTCCATTCCCACACGCTACATCCATACACCAAACGAAATGATCCACAAAAACGATGTCAAGGCATGCATCGCCCTACTCTCCCGGTTTCTGGAAAATGCCGACAAAGCAAAGTTGGAATTTTAGCGTGTTACGCCCACAAATCCGTGCTCAGGTACTTGAGTCCTGAATCGCATAATAAGACGGCAATGGTTTTGCCAACATGTGTCGACGTGAGCAATTGCAAGGCAGCAGCAACATTGGCTCCCGACGAAAAACCGGCAAAAATACCCTCTTCCCGTGCCAGTCGCCGTGCCATATTGATAGCTTCTTCATCTGATACTTGCAAATAGCCATCCACAAGCCGTTCATCAATCAAATCCAGTTTTTGCTTGGCATATCCTCCACCCTGTATTCGATGGTTCGGCTGCGTGACCGGGTGCCCAGCTAAGACCGCTGCCCCGGCAGGCTCGACGATATAACACATGATCTCATGCTCCTTAAAGGCGGCCGAACACCCGCCGAAGGCACTACCCGTTCCGACAAATTCGCAGAACACATCAATGGTTTCATCAGATTGACGCAACATTTCTTGTGCGGTATGCAGATAGTGCGCCCGCACGCAGCTCTGCAAATGAAACTGATCCGCACGAAAAGCATTGCGTTCTGCGGCAATGCGGCTCGCCACAGATTCCACCAAAGCCAAATCTTCACCTGAAACTTCACCCGGCATGGAATCAGGCAACTGGTCCACTAATACCAACTCAGCACCAAGCGCCTGCATCATCCTTGCCCGTTCAACGGAATTACCCTTCGACATAACCGCAACGAAAGGATAACCCTTAACTGCACAAACAATGGCTAAACCAGTCCCCGTATTGCCACTCGTCAACTCCACCACCGTTTGACCCGGCTCCAGACTGCTATCCGCCTCTGCCTCCTCAATCATTTGCAAGGCAATACGGTCTTTTTTCGAATATCCCGGATTCAAATACTCCAGCTTGGCAACGATCCTACCTTCGACACCACGCGTAACCCGTGAAAGTTCCACCATCGGCGTATTTCCGATGGCCCCCAACACCGAGGGCAGCAGCCTGTTCTCCCGTGAAGGCTTCATAAATTTTCTCACTTCCCTGCATGTCGCGCGGTACGCCGGTATCGCCCCGGCGGTACCCCCGTGGCCCGGCGAAATTGCCGACTGAAGTAATAGACATCGCTATATCCTAGCGTATCTGCAATAGACTCGATCGTCAAATCGGACTCCACAAGAAGCACGCGGGCACGGCTCACACGTTCTTGTATCAGATGGGCATTCGGCGTAAGTCCCGTAGACGCATGAAACAATCGCCGGAATTGCGATACCGACATATGCACAGTTTGAGCCATTGCGGCAAGCGTCCAAGCTCTCTCGGGTGCCGCTTGAATGGCCGCGAGGACGCGGGTGATACGCTTATCTGCAGGGAACGGGGGATCATCACGCGCATCCATCTTCCGCTGCAGCAATAACTGTCGTAATGCCAATTCCGCTGCACGTTGGGCACCAGCCCTTGCAGAACGGACATTCTCCACCAAAATCCCCCCCAGCATCTCGATCCGTGATAGATCGTGCATGATAACACAGTCATCCGACGGCCAATCATTTTGTGGCCGATTCACCGCTTGGCCAAGGCCGTCTTGTATCCGAAAATGACAATATAGAACCCTGAGTCGGTCCCTGGGGTCATGCTCACCACGAATACGATCACCGGGCTGAAAAACAAAAGCCGAACCTGCGCACAATGCAATTTCGCACCCATGCAAGATAATCCACCCCCTTCCCCCCAGTACGATCCATAAATCATAATCGGCAAAAGGAGCAGGAGCCCAACTCCAGTCCCGTTCACATGTCACGAGACCTGCATACGTCGTCAAAGATAGACTGGCATCACTTGAGAGCTCTAAAGAATCATTTTTCATGAGCAGATAATACAAATTAATGATCATCATTTCTATTTATAATTTTTGACTTAAATGCAATTATGCAAAATATATCAATAAACAAAGGACATATTATGCAAAATATAAACGATGCGCAGATACAATCCTACCATGAACGCGGTTTTCTCGTATTCGAAGATGTGTTTACGCCCGAAGAAGTCGAACAAGCGAAAGCAGCCATCGAAGACACCGTGCTGTGCTATGCCTTCAATGATGATATAGCCGAGCATATACCCCCCAGAAGCGGTAACGGCCATCAGGCTGGAGCGCTATTCCGGGCCAAAGACAAGGGCGGCTTAGCCTTTTCCCTGGAACCGGGATATCAACCCACCCCCGATAGAAAAGACGAAATCAGTATGCATATTCGTAAATTCATGAATCTGGAACATGCTTCTCCCCTGGTCGAGCACATGGTTCACGCGCATCCCGTTACCCAGCCTATACTTCGTGCCCTGCTTGGTGAAGAACCGGTTCTCTTTCAATCCATGGCATTACTAAAGCCACCGGGCGGTGTGGAAAAACCATGGCACCAAGACAACGCCTATTTCTCGACGGGGAATCCAGATGGTATCATTGGAACTTGGATTGCCCTTGATGACGCAACCGTAGAAAATGGATGCATGCACTTTCTGCCGGGCGGACACCAACAAGGACCGCTCCGCCATCACCATACAAACGATTGCGAAATTCTAGCGGATCGTTTTGACAGCTCCAAGGCAGTGCCAGTACCTATACGAGCAGGTGGCATCATATTTTTTCACGGCAACATTCCGCACCAGACACCTCCAAATCATTCCAACCAACGCCGACGTGCGCTGCAATT
>PXBF01000036.1 GCA_003567005.1 PVC group bacterium | reverse complement strand
GTTGATCTTGTGGAATTAGAGCGTATTCATCCCGCACATGCCGAAACAATCCGCAAACAAGGAAGGTTGGTCTATGAGCATGACGCCTGATGAAACAGAGGTTGCAAGCCTGGATGCACATATTTCAAAATACATAGCTCTCTTGGCAGAGGCAGCCGCAGAAATCCAAGCAGCCACATGCGAAGACATCCCCAAATTAGGCCGGACACCAAGGGCGGCAGTTATGCTGGCCGGATTGATCGAAAACTACTATACCTGCGCGGAAACCGTATTTATGCGAATCTCGCAGTTCTTTTGTAATCACCTGCCTGCTGATCGCTGGCATCGCGAGCTACTGGAACGGATGTGCCTCGACATTCCAGCAACACGTCCACGCGTGCTCTCGGACTCCGTGTACAATGATTTACTCGAACTTATGCGGTTTCGACATTTCAGGCGCTACTATTTCGGAACGGCCTATGACTGGGAACGTATCGATGCCCTGTTGCAACGCGTCAGCCGTGTCGCCGGTCAACTCCCGCAAGAACTGCAAAGCTTCCGCAACTTTCTCGCGCAACTCAGCACCCCGCAGGATCAGGCATAACCAACGCACAAGCCGCGCTTTCGGCCCGCCTTCGCCAAGGCGGGTAGACTCCAGCGGGCTACCACAATCCGCCCCTTGCCTCCCACCTCTTTCCTGTATACAATCCAACACACTTTCAGTATCGTATTGGCGCAATCACGAGGTGCATCATGGCCACGAAACAAAGTACGAAGCATCGCAAACCGCCCAAATTCACAGGCAAGAAAAAGCCGCATAAACGGGTGCTGATCGCCTCCAACTGGCAATATCCCGAACTCATGCAAGCCATTCTCGATCGAGCAGCCGATTTGGAGTGGGAAATAATCGACGAGCGATTCGTACATATGCCAAACGCTCAGCTCCCACAGCTGGATGGCATGCTGAGCTGCCAGTTGGAGTTAACCGAGAGGACACATCGCTTGCGCAAAAAGATATTTCCTATGGTCTACACCCTACCACTGTTACCCAAAATGGACATAGGAAACGAGCATGTGGTTACGTCCGATGCCAAGGTAATCGCCTCCATGGCCGCCACACATTTTCTGGAACGCGGATTCAAAGATGTCGGTTTTCTACATATTCATAGTGACTTTGAGGCCTTGCGCACATGCATGGATGCATTTGGAAGGGAGCTTCTGGACGGAGGAGGTCGTCTTCTGGGACATCTGGGCGTAAGAATACATCAATCGGGATGGCGAGACCCTTTTCAGGAAGCAATTGTCAACTGGCTAAATAAGATGCCGCGTCCGCTCGGCATTATCGCATCCGGCGATATCATCGGTGGACACCTGGTGGGAGTCTGCCAGGCAAACGGCCTTGCCGTACCAGAAGAGATTGCCGTACTGACCATTGGCAATAAGCACCCTTGGTGCGATATGTCGCCCTGCCCGCTCTCGAGTATCGATCTGGATCCCGCTGCGCGCGGGAGAGCCGCTGTTGACCTGCTCAACCGCCTCATGCAGAGCGAGCGACCACCGAATGCCCCCGTACGAATCCCCCCAGCACGCGTGGTCACACGCAAGAGCACCGACATCATTGCCGCTGCTGATCTGGAGGTGGCTAAAGCCCTGCGCTTTCTCTGGGAGCATTACGAACAGCAAATCAACGTGGACGATGCCGCCCGAGAAGCCGGGCTATCGCGAAGTACGCTCGAACGCCGCTTCCGACGCGCCATCGGGCACAGCGTGAACGAGGAACTCCTGCGCAAGCGTCTCGAACATTGTCGCGAGCTACTACGCACAACCGATTTATCCTTCGTGGCAATCACGCCCCGCGTGGGCTTCCTCTCCAAAACCTACCTGCACCGCATTTTCCTCAAACACCATGGCTGCACCCCGCAACAATACCGCAAACACAAACAACAGGAACGCGTGAAAGAGCCGGTAAGCCCGCATATCGCGCGGATGGGAAACGCGCTCGTCACCGCATCGCGAGAGCCCTGACCACAACATAAGCAGCCAGACATACCGCAACCTTGTGTTATTTTACACATTGCGCATCACTTGATCATGAGGCATAAACCTATGGCAGTATCGTAATAATCCCTAACTAAAAGTATTATTTATGAAGCATGCAATACCATTATCGAGACGTCTTTTCATCGCATGCACACTGTTGCTGGCAAGTGTGTCGCACACCGTAAGAGCCCAGCCGCGCGATATGGCCCCCCGCTGGACCATAAGTCCGCTCATCGGAGCCATTCGCAATGAAGCGGACATTCGTCGACCTGACGGAAGCGTCGACACGGAGACCGACACATCTCTCAAATATGGCATTTTTACGATGTATAACCGTAACAACTGGCATGCCACCAATTTTGGCTTTTACACCCGCGTACAGGATTCCGACGTTTGGGGCAATATCCTGTTTGTCAATTGGAACTCTTCGCCACGCGAACCCCTATCTGGCATTATCGGGGCAGGATATGTATACCATCGAATCGAAACCGATCGCGGCAACATCACCGTACATGTTCCCATGCTCAAGGCCGGGCCACGCTGGACCCCTTCTCCCAACCTATCTGTACACCCCTATGCCGGGTACGCCTGGGAATATGTGGATAGTCCGCGAGACAGCACCACGGAAGCACTACCATTATTCGGTCTCACCCTGCGTGGAAACCTGCATCGCACCATGCTCGGCCTCCAATACTATTATCAATGGGGGACCTCTTCCGATCAGGAAAATTACCAGAACCTGCGCTTCAGAATCATGCAACCCGTCACACGCCAGTGGACCGCACTACTGCGAATCGACATCATGGAACATGCGGGATCCGATGATCAATCCATCCTTGCAGGACCCGTCCTGAGCTTTTAAGTTGCCGTTGCATCTATCAAGCATATGCTTGAACCTATAAACGGCATTTGAGATATTATGCAAATCAAACGTATGTTTCGAAACGCGATACAAGGCATGCTCTGCTGCTTTCTTGCAGTCCATCTAACGCATGCTGAAACCAACGAGACAACAGGCGCAGCTATGGAAAAACCATCGCAGACAGAAATTGTGTTGCTGTACGATGACGTCTTCCTGCAGCATCGCACGGGGCCCGGACATCCCGAACGACCTGACCGGCTCAAGAAAACGATCGCCCGCATCCGCGATGATCATGACTTGGTTTCCAAGGTGACTTGGCCAAGTTTATCTCCCGCTTCAGAGGACGCCATAGGCGCCGTGCACACAACTAACTACATTGCTCTCGCCCGCGCAGAAACCCAAGCTGTGGAAGAGGGAGATGTTGTGCAACTGAGCACAGGCGATACCATGCTCTCGTCTGGAACATGGGATGCGGCACTGATGGCTGCCGGGGGTGCCATGACTGCCGTGGATGCTGTGGCAACCGGACAGCACCCTGCAGCTTTTGCTCTCGTGCGCCCGCCCGGACATCACGCCTCTGCAGATCGCGGTATGGGGTTCTGTCTTTTCAATAACATCGCAATTGCTGCCCGACACGCCCAACGCGAACATGCAATGGAACGCGTACTCATCGTGGACATCGATGTACATCATGGCAATGGCACACAGGACATCTTTTACGAAGACGATACCGTTTACTTTTTCTGTGTACACCAACACCCGCTCTATCCGGGAAGCGGTAGACCTAGCGAGCAGGGACGCGGACGCGGAAAGGGATATACGCAAAACGTTGATCTTCCGGCAGGCGCAGGCGATGACGACATTCTTTCAGCCTTGCAAGACACATTACTGCCAGCCATGGAATCTTTCCAACCGCAGCTCATCCTTGTATCCGCCGGATTGGACGGACACACGGCAGATCCCTTGGGCGGACTCCACTACACGGAGGAAGGGTACGCGCGCATGGCACGCATGCTGCAAGATCTGGCAATCCGTTACGCTGATGGCCGGATCGCCTTCATCCTGGAAGGTGGGTACAACACCACCGCCATGGCAGACTCCATCGCCGCCATGCTAGAAGAGCTTGCTCCCTAACGCAGATTTTATCCGCAACTTTTACAGAGCCATCCCGTGGGAGGATGGGACTAACTTTGTCTCGCACCTTGTCTCGCACCTTGTCCAAATCGACGAAGTGCGAGACAAGGTGCGAGACAAGAGATATCGAGCCCAGGCACCAAATGGAAAGGTTATTTATTCACAACTCCTAAGCACCGACTCATCAACGGTTCCCGACAAACATACACGCTTTTTTTTCATCTTTCTCAGGAAGATTTTAAACAACCTGGCTTGGCGTCTCAAGCTGCTCACACGGACTCGTCCAATGCCTTACGAATCACTTCGCCTTGCTTGCTAAGATCCGAGATTTCGCTCTGCCAGAATCCCTCACTGCCCCAATCCAGCGATACCCGTTCAAACCCACCATCTTCCTGCTGATGACCACACCAAGCCAGATAATGAATCATGCGCATGAAACGCAGAGGTTCAATCAAATGTAACTCCCCACGCCAAAAGGGACGAAACGTTTCATAGCCCTCTAAAAACAAGTTTAGCTCACGCCTTGCATCAGCAACCCGCCCCGGTAACAGCATCCATATATCCTGCACGGCAGGCCCCTCGGCCATGTCATCGAAATCAATCAACGACAGGGGCTCTCCCGGCCGCCATAACATATTATTGCGATGCAAGTCACCGTGAATGCGTAAATAGGCAATATCTTCAAACAATGGTTCCATTACATCCAGAATCGGATCCACCGTACCTGCAAAGCGATCATGTAAATCCGGTCTTTGCAGATGGGTATCTAGCAAATACTGAATATGAT
>PXBF01000095.1 GCA_003567005.1 PVC group bacterium | reverse complement strand
TTCAGAGACAATACACTTGTGGCTCAGGCTTTGCGACACAAAAAAGTAGCAAAATCACCAAAATGTCCACCCCATGTAATGTGATGCAGATACTTATTTGGCTTCTCCCCGAAAATGCCCACAATCGGAAACGGGTTATACAGGTGGCGTACCCATTCTATCGCAAATCTATGGCTATTTAACGTTTTGGCCAGATCACTTGCCGACCAGGCATGGATATGCGTCTGATCCCACTTCACAAGTTGCTCAATTTTTGTCTCCCTCTTGACCAATCGCCGGTATCGCATCTGAAGAGAATCGCAAACCGGTACATTCAAAAAAAAGAAACCATTCCGAGCAAGAGCAGCATGAATGGCAACAAGAGTCGATGCAACATCAGGAACATGCTCCAAGACATCATTGGCAATAATCAGATCATAATCACCTCCCTCTGAGACACTGGATATCTCCATCTTTTGAACGGTAAGATTCTTAGCGCGGCATTTGTCGAGCATCGTGTCGCTGACATCAGACCCCATGACATTCTTAAACCCTAGCTCTCGCAAAATACCAAGCCAAAAACCGTCACCACACCCGACTTCCATGATGCTTATATCAGGATCCATCGGGGCAACCGTATCAACGAACAGAGACATAAGAGCACGGTGCTTGGGATATACAAGCCGGTTACGTGAAAGCAAGCGACGAGCACCGTAATCTGACCAATCGGGTCCATGCTGCTGTTGGTTGTCTGTTTCCATTATGTTTCAAGTCCGTCTTCGGTTGGTGTACAGTAATAGCGCAAGTAAACTTCTGCTCCAACTCTCATAGCACAACATCGCCCGACTCTACAACCACCTCTTTGCACAACGACTCCCCCTTCGCGGGCAATGGAGAGGTTTTACGATACTGCATCACGGTGCAAACCATTTCCTGAATGGATCCGCGACGCAAGCTCAACAAAACATAAACGAGTGCAAACAAGGCCGAAATCAAAGCATGTTCATAGATGGTGTGTATACCAAAACCCATTCGCATCCCCAAAAGACTCAATCCGGCAAATAAAGCAGGCAACCATGCCCCGAGGTGCGCGCGCAAAAAAAGGCCGATACAAATCGGTGTCGCCCGCAAACAATAACAAGCCATAGGCAAAAACGATAGAATGGTTACAGATGCATAGGCAATCGCCACACCCTGGACCCCATGCTGAACACCCAGAATAAAAGCAGTCACGACCGCGATACCATTGACTACCCCCAGCTTGAAGTAGCGCTTTGAATAACCGTAGCTTAGCATCACGGATCCCGTTGTTCCCAGCGTGGGCTGCACGAGACTCGCAACGGCTAGAACGCGAAAAACAGGGACAGCATCCAACCATTGTGGACCTAACAGGGTATGAATCAGAACATCAGCCTGAATCAGGCAATAAAGGGACAACGGAAGCGATAAAGAGAACATGATATTCACAAAACAGGTATAATACTTTATGTAGCGACGATTATCATCCCGAATCGAGCAAAGCGCAGGAAACAAAACCGCGTTCATCGGCTCTCGTAATTGCGACAACGGCAACAACAAGAGCGCATAGGCTTTCGCATAAATCCCAAGCGCACTTGCTCCCCAATAACGACCAATCAACGCATTATCTGCGTGTCTCGCTGCGTAATTCAGCAGGTTAAAGCCCGCCACATGCCCCCCAAATGCAAGTGCATGACGCAATCCATGTCGGGAAAACCGAAACGACGGTTTCAGTGGACAAACAACTTGCAGTAATATGGCATGTACGATTGTATATGCAAGACTACCGACCACGAGTGACCAATACCCCCACCCCATTAAAGCCAAAACCGCAGAGACAATCAAACTGCATAATTGCCCCAGAGCAATGGTAACTGCTAGCGCACCAAAACGCATATCTCGTTGCAAAAGAGCTTGCTGCTGAATGGTAAAACCACCAAATACAAACGATAGCGAAAGCGTTACCGTAACAGCTTCAAGGGCTGGTGTCTGATACACCCATGCAACAAGCGGAGAACATAGAACCAAAAGTACAGCAATGCCAATATTGATCAGGGCGCTAATCCAGAAATAAGTACTCACCTGCTCATGCGTAAGGCTTTTTGCCTGTACCGTTGCCAGGGATAAACCAGAGGCACTGAACATTTGTGCAAAATGGACAACGACGGTGACCATACCCATAATACCGAAATCAGCCGGTGCAAGCAACCTTGCCAACACAATCGTACGTAGAAGCGTAATACCAAACGAGACACCTTGTCCGATCATCGTATGCATGCCGCCACGAACAGATGCACCAGCAATATGCCGCACACCTGCATCACGACCAAATAACGTATCAGGCACCAGTTGTAAATCCCGTAAACTCAGCATGCACTACTCTTATCGTCCGCGGTATGCTTCGCGTCAGAACGCTTGACGGCAATAACCAGAATATTATTTGCAAATATCGAAAACATGCGCAATGTGCGATTTACGGGGCTGGCGATACTATATAGAACTAAAGCGAAGACGCGCTTTGTCCTCGACCACTCTGACCTTCCCAATATTTCACCTACTGAACTGGCGTTAAGAAAAGCGAAAGCAAGTGGTTCACAAGGGTAGAGCATGCGTACCCTGTAGACATCAAAATCGGCCTCGCGAAACGCATGCAAAAGCGATCGCCTCATGAAACCATGAAAATGTCCTCCCAAAGGCTCGAAACACCAGTTTCGCACGAAAGCATCACGATGTTCCTCCCCGAAAAAACCTGCCCCCCATCGCAGCGTTTCCCGCAAAATGCCAATAGCCGAGACACCTCGCCCTTTTGCCGAATAAAACATGGTAAAAATCGAGGGGGCATACGTTGTCGTTGTCAGAAATAGCATACCATCCTCACGTAATGCCCCGTGCAACCCGGCAAGAGCCCCCCGATAATCCTCGATGTGTTCCAGCACCTCTGTGCAGAAAATCATATCATAGACTGCCAATGGCAGATCGTCGGCACAACATACCCGGAAACTCTGCGCATACTTTCCTTCGCAAAGCGCCACACTTTCCGCAGATATGTCGCAGGCGTCCACACGTGCACCTCGAGCGGAAAGTACGGATGCATAAGCACCTGCTCCCGCACCATAATCAAGAATTGCACATGGTCGATAATCCTGCAGTACAGTATCAAGATGCGGCTTCAGAATCGGGAAAAAGACCTGATCCCACCCATTTAATAGGCAATTGAAATAATCTTCATTGTAATCCACCAGCTCCCCTCCAAGGCTGTCAAACCGTATAGCAAAAAACATCAATCCGTCATCGGGGGTCACGTCCCGATTTCCGACAAGTTAGTGGATACACAAGTTCCTTCACAATAAACGTTACCCGCCGGATGCAATGTTTGTTTCAGCATCATGCTACTGTTATCAATTATTCTGTAATGCTCTCTGTTGTCAAACAGATCAAGTTTTCTCAGATGTTACAGGCGATGGTCAGGTTCCTGCATGACCTAATTTACCCGTTGCCATTTGCCGATGTCATGTCAGGGCGAAGAGATCAGTGATACCAAATCCGGGGCGATACGGCGAAAATCACGAATGTTGAATGTGTAAATCCGATCGGGCGCGGATTCGCGGGCGCATTCTAGTATCAGTGCATCATATATTGCGCCGCTTGTAAGTCCGGCATTTGTGCATATTCTGACAGCGTTTTGATACATCTGTTTTGTAATGGCGACCATCTCAAAGTGGCAGGTTACATTCCGTGAGATCAGTTGTTGCGCCTCTGCCGGTTGTATTCTTGGCTTCAAGGGTGCCGCTGTGAGCGTCGAATATAATTCGGCAGTGGTATGCATGGATATTATCCCGGAATGACGCCCTTTGGCAATATCCTCAAGGACAGGCCATGCCTTCTCGTAATGAGGATGATTCCGTATGCACGCGGCCACAAGCACTGATGTGTCGCAGAAAATCTTCATGAATCGCCGCGCAATAAATGTCGATTACGGTTGTTCCGGTCGACAGCAAGTGCACCGAGCAGATCGCCGGTGACTTCGCCCTCATATACCAGCAAGCCGTTTTCCTCTGATAAAGAAGGACGTTCCAACGGGGCATGGAGAATCACTCCGTCAGAAATAAGTTCCAGAGAAAGTTTATCTCCCGAAGACAAATGAAAATGCCGCCGTATTTCCATCGGCAAAACAACTCTGCCTGCTCCGTCAATTCTGATTTCTGTTTTCATGCCATTTAAAATGCCAAATACCAATCAAGGTGTCAAACCAAAAAGGGATTACAGGGACAGACAACATATACGGAAGAATATTGAGAAAACACTCATTTGCATGCATGCTTTTAAAGGTGTTTGTTGTGTTATGAGAGGCGACGGCTCACCGCAGGTTCGCCCTCCATACTGCGACTTTGCTGCCTTCACGGGAGGGCGAGCCGTGAACGAACCGTCAAACAGGGGGCTTGCAAGAGCCTCACGAGTAATAATGTGTCTGGGGAATATCGGGGTCGCATCCCGACAGATTAGGGGTCACATCTCGCTTTTCGCCATTTGCCTTTTCCATCCCGCAGAGTTCCTCACGCCCGCTGCGCTCAAGACGCCAAGACGCCAAGAAGAGATTAATATTTAAAATTCCCCTTTCTCCTTTGCGGCTCTGCGTCTTTGCGTGAGAAACATCTCCTGTCTCCAGCCTCAAGCCTCCAGTCTCAAATTGTCTTTGCGTGAGGCAATATTGTTTGGCTCGCAAGCACTTATGCATGGGGAAAAACGTAAATAGAGACACTCCGTGCCCGTCGATTATGCATCAGCACAAACAACCTGTACACCAAGCAACATTGAAAGGCAGTAGATTATAAGAAATGATACGTTTTGCAATCATTTGATCAGGTACCGGCGTACTGTGAGAGTT
>PXBF01000130.1 GCA_003567005.1 PVC group bacterium | reverse complement strand
GGAGATCACGGCTGCGAGTGATAGCAAGGTGTATGATGGCACGGCACTTGAGAACGACGGGTACACGATCACGAACGGCGAGCTTGCCGACGGCCAGACACTGACTTCGGTATCGGTAGTAGGTTCGCAGACCGATGTGGGCAGCAGCGACAATGTTGCTAGCGATGCTGTGATCATGGACAACGGCGACAACGTGACCGGCAACTACGCGATCACGTACGAGGTCGGTACCCTCGAGGTAACGGCGCGCCCGCTGGAGATCACGGCTGCGAGTGATAGCAAGGTGTATGATGGTAGTCCGCTGGAGAATGACGGGTACACGATCACGAATGGCGAGCTTGTTTCGGGCCATACAATTACATCTGTAACGGTGACGGGCAGCCAGACAGGGGTCGGCTCGAGTGCAAATGTGGCCAGCGATGCGGTCATTTCGGACGCGGCGAACGTGACCGTGACCGACAATTACGCGATCACCTACGTGGATGGCACCCTCGAAGTGATCCCGGTCGCACTGGCACAGGCAACAGGCTTCTTTTCGCCATCAATCCATATGGAGCCCATGGTTGTAACGGGCGTGTTGCATTTTGCTGAAAGTGACACGGTTACATCACTGATCTGGAAACCCGTATTACCTTCTGGTTGGGAATTGACGCCTGATGGAGCAGAAGGCGATGGCGCACCGTTGATCGTGGGTGACGAGATTGTGTTTGATGCAACGGCATTACAAGCCGTTAGCGGAGGTAGTCTGCTTTTCTCGTATACTGTCGATGTACCGGGAGATCAAGCGGTGATTCAGGAAATCAATGGAGAAATCGAGTATCGATTTGATGGTATGGCTGATTCTGTGACAACGTCTCTGGACCCTGTCGAGGTTTATCGCTACCACAGTGCCGATTGGAATGGTGATGGCAGAATTAGCGGCATGCAAATGAGTCGGGTCCTTGGATACTGGCGGATGGGTGGCTATACAGTGAACCCAGACGGTATGGACGGTTACGGTAATTCCGACGGGCCGGGAGATGTTAGTTTGGGGCGGCATAGTTCGGATTATCTGCCTGGAACAGAGGGGCGTATTAGCTCGCCCGAGATGAGTCGCCTTCTGGGATTTTGGCGCGGGGGCTTTCGCGTAGATCCTAATGGGGAGAGTCCGGATGGTTATCTTAACGTAAATAACGAAAGCAGCGATTCGTCTCAAGCCACACAATTAGAGGCGATGGATGAGCCACAAATCCATGCCCGTTTGTATACGAGATCTGGTGCTTACACACCGGGAAGCAATCTGATTGTTGAAGGGGAGATCACCTATGAAGGCGCGAGCCCTGCTGGCTTGGCTTGGATGCCTGCATTGCCAAGCGGGTGGACCATCGTTGATGTAAAGGGTGATGGTACGATCGAGCTGGGTCCAGATGGTGGCCTCGTATGGTTGGACGCCGAGTTGCCAGCAAGTCCCGTTGCATTCTCCATGGAGATAGCGGTTCCGCTTTGGGAAAATCGTTCCGTTGCACTTGATGGCAGGGCCGATATTTGGACACGAGACAATCTGCACTTCATGCCCGAAGCGCAGATGCAGACCATATCCTTCAAGGATACGAATCAGGATGGGATCGCAGATGTGTTTGAGGGCGACTGGGCCGCGATGGTCAAAGGAACGACTGATGCATTAACGATTGAGATTGAGAAGGTGGCAGGCGGCACACAGGTTAGCTGGTATGGGCAGCCGAACCGAACGTATGTGGTTGAGCGTGCTGACTCCCTTATGCATGCGTTTGAAGAAGTTGATAGCGTTAACACAAAAGATTACAGTGAGCCTGGAAGGTTAACGTTTGAGGATAACGAAGACAATGCAGGCGGGTATTATCGCGTACGCGTCATGGCATCGGAATAAAACGAAGAAGAGCCGCCGTTCAACGGCATTGCCGTTGAACGGTTCTTCGATCCCAACGATCCCGACCTCTTGGGAGAGTCGGGACGTCGGTGGTGAAGTTGAGAGAGGCCGACAGGGCGTTGACGCAACTATTTCTCGACCGACACTTTGCAGGCGGTTTATATCCATTCGGTTCAGGGTTGCACTTCTATGCGGTACCAATGTGTGGTGTCAGAGGTTTCGCTGGTGTCTTCATAGAGCGTTTCGTCCCCATCAGGTGCAAGGTCTTTTGCAATCGCGTTCCAATCGATTGGGCTGGTGGAATGCGGATCGTCGGCTTTCAGTATACGGTAGTAACGCATGGGAACGGTGTCGGTTTGCCGGCTGTTCCAGCGGATGGCGATCTGATTTTGCGCGGTTTGCTTAATTGATTCGATGCGTAAGACGGAGTTGCTGTCGTGGGGGTCTGTACCTGCGAGGAATTCTTCCCAGTTGGTCATGCCACTACCGTCGGCATCAGCATGCGGATCAATGCCGATATAGCCAAAATGCGCGAGCTCCCAGTCATCGCTAATGGCATTACCCACAGTGTCGATGATTGCACGGGATGGATCAAACCATCCTTCCGGCACGACCCGGATATCGTCAATAGCTTCGATCCCCCTAAAGATAATTGATCTAAGGTAAGTGGTATGATGGTCCTGGTTTGCGCTCAAGAGCCAGGCTCCCCCCCTTTCTCCTTCGGCGATATTTGGAATGGTGAATCCCTGCTGGTGGGTCAACCATGGCTGGTCATGTAGAGCAACGCGGAAGAATCGATGATTTGCAGGGCAGGATCGATAATCCAATTCTATGGTAATGCGCGCCCAATCGTTATGGATTGCCGGTACGGTATTGTCGCTTAACTCCGTTACCCGATTGGTATGGGTAAGCGCATCCTGATGCAGCACAACGAGGTTTCCATTGGTATTGGCGACTACGGCCATTTGTACTTCTGGATTATCGATAACGTGCTCAAAATCTTTTCGTGAGGTTGCATGGGTGAATTGTGCCATGGTGTCGATGATTACATTGGTGTAGCCAGCAGTGTGATATAGGTTCGAAACGGTATGATTGGCCAGGCGAAGCACTTGGTCATGGCTTGGAGGGGATGGATCGAGTGGTGGTCGCGTGTAATGATAGGTATATGCGTCTACCATAACCGTGGCATGTGCTGCATCGGCTGCATGCCAGCCTTCATGGCCAACCATCGAACTGCCGGGTGTGAAGGATTCCCAGTGTTGCTGGTAGGGTAGGGTTGCACGATTTATTTCTTCGGTTACCTGCAGCGTTACAAGAATACGCTCTTCCGTATTGGTTGCATTCTCACACCGGATGGTGAGGGTTGCCGTATATAATCCCGGCGGGAGCGTTTCGGCGCGTGGGGTAAGTGTGATGGTCTGGGGGTTGCCATGTCCCCCGCGGTGAGCCCGTAGCCATCCGGTATCGTTATCCAGAATGCTGAACTGTATAGCGCTGAGTGTTCCGTTGCCGGCATTGGTGATGGCAATTCGTTGTGGTTCGGGTTGCATGCCACCGGGAGAATATCGGAATGTGGCCGTGTATGTTTCTAATGCAAGAACGGGCTCCACAGGATCGCCACCTTCCGTAAACCAAATTCGCATGACACGACCTTCAACCGTTTCACCGGGGAAGGGAGCGCGTGTGGAGACAGTATCCACAACAGGGGTGAGGGGACCGTCGTATAAACGATACGTTGTATCGTTATGTTCTACAGGACCCTCTGGATCTGGGACGTACAGCTTGATATCGGCCTGATCGATTGCGTTTTGTAAGGCAGCATTGTTGTCCGTAAAGATTCCACCGCGAAACACTGAATCTGCGGTGGGTTCCCCTTCGGCGAGGAAAAAGGCCAGCGTAGTATGTAGCAGATTCTGGATTGGTTCTGCGTCAGTGAGGCGTAACAAGGCATTGATGCTGTCTGTGGGAGAGCTGTATTCCGGGGATCCGGTGCGCCCCAATGTGAAGTGTACACGAGAACCGGCTTCCAGTGTTTTGCCCGTGAGGATGGTGCTTTGCGGTCCAGGCCTTATGGTTCCATTGCCGCTTATGTTGCCAACGCGTCCCGATCCTTCGAGGTATGTGTCTGTCGTCACTTCGATGTCAGCGTTTTGCCAGTCTTCTTGCACGCGGAGGGTTCCTGTTTCAATTGTGATGGCTCCCGAATAGCTGGCCGCAGCATCGAGAATCAAGACGCCCCCACCCGATTTCGATAGGGGCGCCTCGCCATTGACGGAAGACACGATCGTCATTTTGTTTTCGGCATGGGCAACGTGTAAGGATGCTGGTCCCGTGATCATAATGGGGCCATCCAGAATCGCATGATTGTCTGGTGAGCCCGGCTCATACCGTATGGCACCCAGTACGCCCAGGTTTTCATCTTCTGCAACGCCCGTTCGCCCGAGGCTAGCAAGTTCGAGGATACCCGTGAAGCTATAGATGGCGGGGGTTTCCGGACCGTAGGCAGAAATGAGTCGTAATTGTCCGCCGGGTTCAACGGTAATGCCGGAGGACTGTGCAGGGGTGGCGGGTTGTGTGATAGCGAGCACGCCTTGTTCAATGGTGATGGGGCCGGTGAAGTCTTTGTCGGAGCCTGTCAGCGTTGCGCGTCCTGGACCGCGTTTGATGATTCCGCCGGGGCCAGACCAGCCTCGACGTAAGCGCAAGGCACCGTATTCGCCGGGATTTTCCTGGTGCGGCACGGTCAGCACCAGCGGGGCTTGCAAGATGGTGCCACCATCGATACGGAATTCGGTAAAGCCTTCGCCTTCTCCTTCAATCATGAGCTCGGCAGGTTCACCTGAACGGGACCAGGTTAGGGTGTGGTGGTCTTCGTCGCCACGCACGCGGTTACGATGGGGTGTTGTTGCATTTTGCATGGTTAAGCGCCCCAGCGTAGCGGATCCGGTCAAATCAACATCACGGTCCTGATCATCAGGTGCACCTATGCGTGCACGCAAGCCACTACCACTGGGAAAATAGGGGGTACTCCAGTTATCGGCAACATGCCATTCGCCATCGCCTGTTGGCAGAAAGACACTTTCTGCCGCATGGTCGCCCAAGAGCAGTATGTCGTCGAGCCGCAGTTGTGCGCGTGGGCCGGCGTCTCCTGTCACGCGGTAATAGCGCCATAGCAACTGTACGTAGGGTTGATTCATGGCTTCATCCGGCAATGCGATGGGTTCCATAGCTTGGATATGATTTTCTTGTGTGGGGTGTCGCAAGTATTCAGAGGGCAGGTCGTCGGCGGTTTTAAGGTCTTGGAAGGGCCCTTCCGTTCCAATTCTGTATTGCAGGCGAATGGCATAGATTCGTTCATTTGGAAGGATGGTTCCACCCGTCCAACTGACAATACTATCTGAAGTGTCCGTTGTATCGATGGCTAATAGGGCACCACCCAGATCACGTCCGCGTCCCGTATTAATGAATGCAATGCCCATTGCCTGGAGTCCGTTTATGCGTGTTCTTGTATCGGCCGCATAAGGGAACGCAATATCTTCTTCCGCGGCAGCGTCATATGCGGGAATATGATAGGCATAATCGAGAGGTGTGTTGATTCCTGCATCATTTCGATCGCCTTGCAGAAAAATCATATTTTCCGGATAGGCACCTGCGGGTTCATCCGGAGACCATTTTCCAAAAAGGTAGGGATTGTCGGCAAGGCGATGCGCGGCTGGGTATACGAGTACATGGAACTGTGTGTCAACGGGCGTGTTATGGCCATCATCGGCGGTGAGTGTGATGCCTGCCTGGCCGCGCGTGCCAGGAATTAATAAAAGGTTGTCATCGATGATTGCGGCAGCGGTTACCGCGGTGTTGTCGGAAGATACGCTGAACGAGAGGGGATCATCGTCGGGGTCCTCGAAAATGGCATCCAGAGGAATGATCTGCTGGTCACCTTGCTCGATGAGGCGCTGCATATCGGGTGGATTTTCTGCAGTGGGGGGCAAGTTTACACCGGGTAAGGCTACGCCCGAGAGTTTCACGTCGTCGAAGCGATTATTGCCAGCCGTACTCCCATCGCCTTGCATAAAGGTGAAACGTACAGCAAAATCGGGGTTGTTGCTACTTCCCGGCAGATTGGAGAAAGAATAATGTTGGGGTTGAGGATCTTCATTATATACCGCATAGCTATCGATGGCTTCCCATGCGGTGCCATTGGTGGTGACGTGTAGCGTCTGTATGCCAGCGCCTTGTCCGGAGCGGCGTGTATCGTAGGTAAGTTGGATATGCTCGAATCCGGTAGTAGGTACTTGGAAGGTAACTTCTGCGCCCAACGGGTTATTGACACGCAGGTGCGCGGAGGGGAAGCCTTGCGCGGCATCATTTCGCCTCACTTCCGTTTCCGGACCGTCTAGAATGGCCAGAGCCCCGCCCCCCAGTGTGTAGCTTGGATCGAGAAAATCAATGGGCGATTCAAAATCCCAGGCATGGATGAGCGTGCCTTCGGGGATGCCGTCTGAAAGTTGTACTTCGGTTAATGCACTCCATTCGGATGCATGCCAGGCACGCGCCCGTAGCGTTTGGTTGGCATGGAGGGGGATGTCGACGCTATAGGTCCCGTTGCCTGTTGCGGTGTACGCGTCGGTGGATTGCGCACTGGTTACAGGGATCGCGTTGGGCGCAATGTCACCACCGACCAAGCGTGGATCACCATCGTCCAACAGGTAGTAGAATGGCGTGTCCGCGTATACGCGCAGATACCCATTGTGGAAATAGGCCTGCGGTGCATCAATGGATGGAAACCAGCCGCGGTTGCGATATTGTTGCACAAAGATATCGCGCCGCTGATCGAGGTAACTCAGCACAGCATTGCAGGCATTGAGCCAAGTCTGACGGGTGTGGCTTGTATTTTGCCGCCAGCGGGCTGATTCGGCGATAATGGGATAATCAATTTCGGCCATGCGGCTTTCCACTCGGGCCTGGGCATTTTCCGGGGTTAGGGCCCCATCTCCAAAGACATGTTTTTGCACGCGATCGGCAATGCGCATCCGGTATTCGGGATGCTTTGCCATGCGCCAATGTACAAGTGCAGGGTTAAAGAAGCGCTGGTCCTCGCGGTGCATGTCAGCGGTTCCGAGGGCGGTGGTGTTAAGGTTGATACCATCGCGTGCGCCTAGAGAGTGTTCGGCGTCATGGCGAAACCAGATGAATCCCGTTGGATTTTCGCGATTAAAGATGGCATTGATGTTGTTGGGGGTTCCGCCTCTACCTACGGGACCATCATTATCGCCGGTGTAGTGACTGATGAGCATGTATTCGATGAGGTTATCCTGATCGATGTATTTCGGATAGTCAGGGTTGGGGCTTCCATCGGGGTTCTGTCCCTGCACGCGCCAGTAGTTGTCGGCATAGTCACCCGCAAACCCTTCGTACACGGTCATATCGCGCAAGGCGCGCCACGCATCGGTGTTGCCGTCCGAAGCCGTGGTTACATATCCGGGTGTTCCGGTTTTGATCGTGTCCCACTCGTCGCTGTTGCCACCAAAATGGGTTGCACCGTAATCGTCGTCGCCACGTTCTTGCGTTTGATAAAGGCCCCAGTATTGGCCATTGATATACAAGTGGTAAAAGCGGGAACGGGTATAGGGCATCCCCATGTCCCGCTGCGTATCGCGCGAAAAGACATCCCGCATGAAGGTGTTACGATGATCCCGTTGCAAGGCCCAGGAATAATTCTGTGCAGTACGTAGATCGACTTTCTTAAAGGAGGAGGGACCTTCGTCGTCAAACAAGGGAAATTCGAGATCCCGGTCGCCATGCTGCGAACGGAAAAAGAAGCGAAACGAGTTTTTGGGATTATTCACCATGCGGCTCCAAGCTCCGCGAAGACGAAACGTGATATCGATTTGAAATTCCTTGTCGGGGTCGCCTTGCGGATCAATGAGTTCAAGCGATCCTACGCGGTTCCAGCCGAAGCTTTGATCGGAGTGGGAGTAAATGCCGTATTGGGGAGCGAAAAGATTATCCAGATCGGTGACCAAGGACATTGACGGTATGTCTTTCATACCTTGTCTCAGGCGTTCGTTATCGCTATCGACAATGGCGGGTTGCATGCCATATACCATCAATTTGTTGTTGACTGCTCGATTTGCCGGCCAACCTGGTGGTGGCGTGGAATCTTGTTGCAGGATGTCGTCCATAAACAGCCATGTGGTCGTTGCGGGGGGTAAGGGTAGCAGGTCAGGCCCGACAACAGCCGCGCGTAACATAGTGGTTTTATCGACTGTGATGGGTTCCTCATAAATGGTGGACTCGGAGGTTGGGTGACTGCCATCCAGTGTGTAGCGAATCGTTGCACCGGGTTCGGTTGCGGACAATGTTACCTTGAAAGGGTTTTCGCGAAATCCACGCGGTTCGCTGATGATCACCATGGGGGGTAGCGCTTTTGGGGTAGAGTCGTTTGTTGCGCCTGGTGTTGGGTCGGCAAAGTAGTGCCAGGTGTCAGCGCCATCCGTCAGACGACCGTACGATACATCCCGCGGTACATACGTGGCAGGTACATGATCTTCCGTGGTTCCATCGGGTCGGGTAAGGCTCAAGGGTTCTCCACCAGAGGAAATGCGGAAATTCGTATGGTACTCTGTCAGCTTGGGCTGCACAACATGTTCGGCAGACATGGGCTCTTCGATGGTCCCGTCCGGTAATTGCCAGCGGACGGTGAGGTTGTCATCGCCGTCGCCCTGTTTCATCAGGACTTCAACGTAGTAGCGTTGTCCTTTTTCCAGATGAATCTCCTCCGACTGCTGAGAGGCATATTTGTTCCATTCCCGCCAGTTGGTCCAGCCATCCACATAGGCGATAATGGCAGCATTAGCGGGGTTTTCGTCCGTGCTGATGCGCATTTGCGATTGGTTATTGCTGGCGATCCAGAAACGATACTTTCCGGTTGCGGGCGCAACGATCATACCGCGGAGTCGCTGTCCATAATTGCTGCGCCAATTGTGCCAGGTTTCGAAATGTTCGGTAAAGAGCTTTCGTGATGAAGGGTCAAAGGAATAGGAGAAATGGTTCGTCAAGCTTCCGATGGTGGCTCCGGGGATACCGCCCCATAAGTCACGGACAATGCCCGGCAGTTCTTGGCCAGCATCGCGATCCTTGCCGGATGCCCATACAAGAAGGTGCTCTCCGGGCCCAATGGTGGCACCCGCAGGGAATTGCCATTTAAATGGATGGGAGTCGTTATCGGACAAGCCCCACCCGGTAAGGTCGACCGTTGTGGTTCCGGTATTATAAAGCTCGATCCAATCTTCGTAATCATCCTCTTCATCCATGATTGTCTCGCCATTGGAAGACATAAACTCATTGATGACAACGGCGGCCTGTATATAGGGCGCAAAGGGTAATGTGAGGATGGCCCACAAAAAAACAAATCGTAATGTGCGCTGGAGCCCGCTCAACGGGTAGGTTGCATTACGCCAACGAGAGAATATCCATGTACATGCTTTCATACGGTATAGTAACGTATAGCGCATGGTGCGTCAATCTACGCCCAATCAAAACAGCCATAAAGAATGGCTTGGGTGTCGGGTGTTCTTAGCGAGGTGAAACGCCCACGAGGTGTAGCATGATAGATGCAGCTTCCTGGATCAGTTGATCATTGAACCTATAGTTTGCCGTGTGACAAGCATGGGAGGTTTGATCGCTGTCGCTATTGCCCAGGATAAAAAATGCGCCTGGGACTTTTTGCAAATAGTAGCTGAAGTCTTCACTGGCCATCAGTGGCAGGGGGATGGAAGGAGCGGCTTGTTCGCCCATGCATGTTTCGATGGCATGGCGAACGTTGGCGGCTGCTGGCGGATGATTGCAGGTTGCGCCATAGCGGGGGTGATAGGTGCAGGTGGCGGTCGTGCCGTAGGCCGTTGCGACGGGTTCCGCGATATCTGCAATCCATTTCCCGATTTGATGGCAGACGGTTGTATCGGCAGCTCGAATGCTGCCTTCCATCGTTACATGATCTCGAATGACGGTAGGGTTGCTGGCTCCGTCAAATGAAGTAACGCTAACCACCATAGGAGACTGTGGCGTTCCGCGACGGCTCACGATCTGTTGCAGGGCCATCACCACTGCGGCACCCGCGAGCAGAGGGTCACGGCAGGCTTCCGGTTGACTGGCATGCCCTCCCTGACCCTTGATTTGAATGGTAAAAGATGCGTTTGCCGAGAAAATGGGGCCATCGGGACAGAATCCGGTTCCGTATTTCAGTGCAGGCCAGTTATGCCATCCGTAGATTTCGTCCACGCCATCGAGTGCTCCGTCTTCGATCATGTATTTGGCGCCGTGTCCGCTTTCTTCGGCTGGCTGGAAAAGAAGGGTGACGCGTCCGGGGATCGTTATTTCCTGTTTTTTGAGCACAGCGGCCACAAGCATGAGGGTTGCCGTATGGCCGTCATGTCCGCATGCATGCATGCAGCCAACCTGTTCCGATTGCCATTCGACGCCGCTTTCTTCCTGGATCGGTAGTGCGTCAATGTCGGCGCGTAATGCAATGTGCGGCCCGCTGCCATCACCAAGGGTGGCAACCGTGCCTGTTTTGGCACAGGCTTTCCATGGAATATCGAGGTAGGTGAGCATGTCCCGAATGCAGGCAGCCGTATGGTGTTCGTTCCAGGGCAGTTCCGGTATACGATGCAGATGTCGCCGCATCGCAATGGCGGTTTCGATTTGTTGCTGCCAATCTGATTGAAATCCTTTGCCATTCATGTAAGCAGCAAAACATAATAATCTTCCGATGAAAAGCTCGGTTACGGGCAACTCGGGTGACACAGGTTGTTGACGAGGATATTTTCCCGTATCGTATTAATCGGTTGCAGCGGTTGGCGGCAGGGCGCATAGTGGCGATAGTATGAAAATATCAACGCATGCGCAGTGTGCATAAAATGGAGTTGCCGCAATAGTGTCGTGTTCTAATATAGCGGCTAACTTTAACCCAAATCAGACAGCAGTATGCATCCGATTATGTATGAAGAGAGGAGTTCCCTATGCCCCGCCTTACTGATATCGAAACAGTCATGATTATCGGTTCGGGACCGATTATCATCGGTCAAGCGTGCGAATTCGATTATTCGGGCACGCAGGCTTGCAAGGCCTTGCGCGAAATCGGTTACCGGATTGTATTGGTGAACTCCAATCCGGCCACGATCATGACAGATCCCGGCATGGCGGACGTAACCTATATCGAGCCGCTGAATGTGCCTTCGCTGGAAACGATCATAGCCAAAGAGCGTCCGGATGCATTGTTGCCGAATTTAGGCGGTCAGTCTGCATTGAACCTTTCGATCGAGTTGGCAAAGCAAGGGATACTCGATCAATATGGCGTGCGCGTGATTGGTGTGAATCTGGAAGCGATCGAGCGCGGTGAGGATCGGATCGAATTCAAGAAAATGATGGATTCACTTGGAATTGAAATGGCGCGTAGCAAAGCCGTTTATTCGGTGGAGGATGCTGAGAGTACGGCTGCAGCGCTTGGGTATCCCGTTGTGATCCGCCCGGCTTATACAATGGGGGGAACCGGTGGCGGCATCGTATACAATCTCGAAGAATTACAAACCGTTGCATCGCGCGGTATCGTTGCCAGCCGGGTTGGCCAGATTCTGGTCGAGGAATGCGTGATCGGCTGGGAAGAGCTGGAGTTGGAAGTGGTGCGCGACGCCGACAATCGGATGATTACCGTATGCTTCATCGAGAACATTGACCCGATGGGGGTACACACGGGGGATTCTTTCTGTTCGGCTCCCATGCTGACGATTGCTCCCGAACTGCAGCAGCGTCTGCAGAAGGCGGCCTATGCGATTGTCGAAGCGATCGGTGTGATTGGTGGCACCAATGTGCAGTTTGCCCATGATCCTGTCAGCGACCGGATCGTCGTAATCGAGATCAATCCGCGAACGTCGCGTTCTTCGGCGCTGGCCTCGAAGGCAACCGGTTTCCCGATCGCACTCATATCCGCCAAACTGGCGGGTGGGATGTCCCTTGATGATTTTCCGTATTGGCGAGAGGAGTCTCTGGATCAATACACGCCGTCTGGAGATTACATTGTCATCAAGTTTGCCCGCTGGGCATTTGAAAAGTTCCGTGGCGTTGAAGATCGCTTAGGCACGCAGATGCGGGCAGTCGGGGAAGTCATGAGTATTGGCAAGACCTACAAGGAAGCCTTCCAAAAATCGATTCGTGGACTGGAAAATGGCCGCTCTGGTCTCGGCTTTGCCAAAAATTTCCATACGCTTTCGCTCGACGAACTCATGGCCGAATTGGCTTTTCCTACCAGCGAACGTCAGTATGTGCTCTATGAGGCATTACGCAAAGGGGCAACGGTTGAAGCGCTGCACGAGAAAACAGCCATCAAGCCCTGGTTCTTGCAACAGATGCAGGAGTTGGTGGAGCGCGAACAGGAACTATTGCAGTACAAGGGGAAGGCGTTGCCCGACGAGTTGCTGGCGGATGCCAAGAAAGAGGGGTTTGCGGATGCGTATCTTGCACGCATTCTGGGGGTTTCCGAATCCCGGATTCGCGAGCAGCGCACCCGTGCGGGTATTGTCGAGGGGTGGCATGCGGTGCCCGTGAGTGGCGTGGAAAATGCGGCCTATTATTACTCCAGCTATAATGCGCCCGATACGGTTCCGGCATCCGACAATCCTCGCAAGGTGATGATTCTGGGTGGGGGGCCGAACCGGATCGGTCAAGGAATTGAATTTGATTATTGTTGCGTGCATGCCGCGCTCACGTTGCGCGAGATGGGCTATGAGACCGTCATGGTGAATTGTAACCCCGAGACGGTATCCACCGACTATGACACTTCCGATCGTCTCTATTTCGAACCGTTGACGGTTGAAGATGTCTTGCAGATTTATAACAAGGAAAAACCGTTAGGGGTGATTTGTCAGTTCGGTGGACAAACCCCGCTGAACATTGCGCGTCAATTGGAAACAGCGGGTGTACGGATTCTCGGAACCTCTCCGGAGATTATTGACCTTGCGGAAGATCGAGATCGCTTCAAACAGATTATGGATAAGCTGCAGATCCCGATGGCAGAAAGTGGTATGGCTGTTACCTGTGAAGACGCCGTGGAGATTGCGCAGCGTCTGGGCTATCCGCTCATGGTGCGCCCATCCTATGTGTTGGGGGGGCGCGGGATGGAAATTGTGTATGACGAGGAAATGCTGCGCGCCTATATGGAGGCTGCTGTTGGCGTTACGCCTGATCGTCCCATTCTCATTGACCGGTATTTGGAGAATGCGATCGAAGCGGAAGCCGATGCGATCGCCGACGGGGAGGATGCTTTCGTGCCAGCCGTGATGGAGCATATTGAACAGGCTGGTATTCACTCTGGCGATTCGGCTTGTGTGTTGCCGCCTGTGGGTATCCCCGAAAAGCACATTCGCACCATCTATGAAACCACGCGCACCATTGCACGCGAGATGGGGGTAACGGGTCTGATGAATATTCAGTACGCGATTTGCGACGACACCGTATATGTGCTCGAGGCAAATCCACGTGCATCACGCACGGTTCCGTTGGTGTCGAAGGTTTGCGGACTTTCCATGGCACGTATTGCCACCGAGATCATGCTTGGCAAGAAGCTTGCTGATTTCAATCTACAGCGCACTTCCATACCGTACTACGGGGTCAAGGAAGCGGTATTTCCGTTTTCGATGTTTCCGGAAGTCGATCCTGTGCTGGGGCCGGAAATGCGCTCCACGGGTGAAGTGCTCGGTATGGCATCATCCTTCGGACTGGCGTTCTACAAGGCGGAAGATGCGGCCAAGAGCACCTTGCCTGTGACGGGTACGGTTTTGTTGACGGTTGCCGAGCGCGACCGCTCAGCCAAGCTCATTGAAGCTGCACGGCGTTTCCAGCATAGTGGTTTTGCGTTGCTCGCCACAAGCGGGACGGCTGCTTTTCTCAAGGAGCAGGGCATTGAAACAGGGTCCATCCTCAAGATGCATGAAGGCCGTCCGAATATTGTGGATGCCATCAAGAACGGGGAGATCCAGCTTATCGTCAATACGCCTGCTGGCAAGTTGAGTGTCACGGATGATTCGTACATTCGCAAGTCAGCCATCAAGCATAATGTACCCTATATTACGACGGTGGCGGCTGCGTATGCTGCGGCTGAAGGGGTTACCTCGCGTGATGGCAGTGAGGAAGCGGTCCGCTCGCTACAGGAGTGGCATGGTTTGCTTTCGACATAGATTTTCCCTTTGTGCCCTGTGATAATGCCATGCACAACGGATAAGCCCAAGCCAGTTCCCTGGTTTATGTTCTTGGTGGTAAAAAATGGATCGAATATGCGGGCTAGTGTATCCGCAAACGACGGTATCGGATAAGGTGTTGTGGCGTCAAGGTAGCTGCCACGTAGGCAGCGGCGAAGAATCGCCTTTCTTTATGTACGTTTGCCAGTCGCTGCAGCAAGCATTACGGAACTGTGAAATTCATACGGTCTGACCAGATTGTGACTTTGGTCTTTTGGTTCCAGGAACCGACCCACCAACTATGTTCGCCAGCATAGAATGCGCTCAGCGGTGCCCATGAATCGATGTCGAGTTCGGGGTCAGCTTGGATCCATTGGTCAATTACTTTAACGGAGCCGCGTTGGATGTAGATACGATACCATTCTGCACGTGCAGCAGCTTCCCATTCGAAAGTTGGCGGGTTGTCCGCAATCATGCCTGTAGGTCCTACCAGAACGGTTTTTGCTGGTGTATGGCTGGGGGTCGAGAATGTCATGGGTCCCGACCAGGGGCCGTTTCCATCCGGGGCCCATCCACGTACCCACCAGACAAAATTGCCTTGTGGGTGATCTTGTAGCATGACAGATTGCTCTGCGTCTGCCGTTGCCGCATGCCAGTTTTCGTGCCAGACGGTGCCGCCTTCAGTGCCAATCCATAGGCAATACCATGTTGCATGGGCATCCCGACTCCAACGATAGGCCAGATCATGTTCTGTTTGCACGCCTTCGGGGGCAATTAAGGCGAGTGTGCCTGGAATCTGGGCGACAAGCGAAAAGGTTTGTCCTGTGGACCAGGGTCCGGCGCCGTCCGGGCCCCAAGGCATCACCCACCAGCGATATTCGCCAGCGGGCAGGTCTGCGGATGGAGTCAAGCTCGTGTCATGGGTGATCCATTGATCGATAACCACGTCGCCACCGACGACTTGCACATACACGCGGTAATAGGTGGCGTCCGGGACGCTGCTCCAAGTGAAGGCTGGTCTTCGCGTGTCCGAGACATCGCCGATAGGTGCAAGTAGTGTCGGGGGGGTGGATGGAGCCAGGACTCTGACTGAAAATTCTGCTGCGGCTGACCATATGCCGCTACCGGTTGATAGCGACCATGGCTGGATCCACCAGCTATAATTGCCGCTTGGCAGGGCTTCGGCCGGCGTCCATGGGGGGGAGCCTTGCACCCATTCATCGAGATAGGTGGCACCATTGCGATTGATCCAGATTCGATACCAAGTTGCCCCTTGTGTTGTCGGCCAGTTGAACGCGGGACGCCGACCCACCAGCTCGACGCCTCCAGCGGGCCACATTTCTGCATCGATACCCCATATCGTCGTAGGGCGTCCGGCCCACGGTTCGCCGGGTGCGGGCCATCCCGTGGCCGCTGCCCGACGATAGACGATAACCTGATCGGCATCTCTAAAAATTTGCGAGCCATATTCAGGCGCATCGCCCGCGAACAATACAGCCGTCAAATGGGTACAGTCTCTAAATGCGAAAACCCCGATTTCAGTGACGCTGTCAGGGATGTCGACGCCTGTGAGCCCGGCATTATCCCTGAAGGCATCTCCTTCGATGACAGTAACCGTTTCTGGAATTGTATAATGTCCTGCTTTGCCAGCCGGGAAACGGAGTAAACGGGTCCGGTCCTTGCTGAACATGACGCCGTCCAGACTGCTGTACACGGTATTGGCCTCGTCCACGTCAATCGCATATAGGTTGGTACAGTGTCGAAAGGCACTGTCGGCAATGCTGGTCACATTGGCAGGGATCATGATACTGGCAAGACTTGTGCATTGGTAGAACGCCAAGGGCGATATACTGATCAAGCCAGCGGGCAGTTCGATGCTCGCCAGACTGGTGCAGCCATAAAATGCGCTATTGCCAATACTGGTTAATCCTGCAGGTAGTGTGATGCTTGCCAGGCTTGTGCAGTGGAAAAACGCGAAGGAGTCCAGAGTTGTCACGTTGGCAGGAATCACGATGCTGGTCAGGCTGCTGCAACGGCCAAAAGCCTGGTATCCGATTTTGTTGACGGTTGCGGGTATTGTGATAGCGGTTAAATCGGAGCATAGGTCGAATGCCCAACCTGCGATTTCCGTTATGCCGAAAGGAATGGTATAGTCCCCTGCCTTGGTTTCGGGATAGCGAATCAAGACCGTTTGGTTCTTGTTAAACAAGATGCCATCCACGCTGCTGTAAAAGGGGTTGGCTGCATGCACGTTGATCGCCTCGAGGCTTGGGCAATTCTGGAATGCGCGTGTTCCGATGCTGGTCAAGCTGGCCGGCAATTCAATTGTGACGAGTCCGCTACAGCCGCGAAAAGCTGCGGGCGCAAGGGTTTCAAGTCCTTCGGGAATCGTCACGTGTGCCAGGCTGCTGCAACCAGAGAAAGCGTCGCTCTCGATGATCCTGACGCTTGATGGTATCGTCAGGCTGGTTAATCCCGTGCAATCGACGAATGCGTGGTGTCCGATAGAGGTAACGCCATCAGGAAGCGTCACGCTGACAAGGGATTCGCATCGAGCTAGCAAGCCGTTTGGAATGGTGGTCAGTCCAGCAGACAACTGGATGCTCGTTAGGCTTGTACAATCGCTGAAGGCATATATGCCAATCGCTGTGATACTATCGGGCATTGTGACGCTTGTGAGTTGATCGCAGCCCTGGAATGCGCGGTCTCCGACACTCTTCACACCATCGGGGATGATGACGCTCGTTACGGTTTCGTGATTTCGAAAAGCGAAATCGCCGATATGCACAACCGGGTGGTCTGCAAGTACAGATGGAATTTCCACAGCGCCGCCGGGGCCCGTATATTCGGTGATTGTAGCCTCACCGTCGCTGATCGTGTAGTTAAAATCAGCAAATAGCGTAAACGGTCCCATTACGAGTAACGTCAGCATGATAACAAACATTGTAATACAGGAGTGATGCGGTTGTTTTTGCATCGGGTCTGCTGTAAACGCATGATAACCATGACAGGTTTTCATTGGGTCCGCCTTTCTTGTTGTGTACTTCGTGGCACGTAGTTTTGATCTGCATCAATACGTTGTGAGATGGATATTCAGGCGGACCAGAAACGCGGAGATACTTCGTTCTGTTCAAAGAATATAAGGTTGTATAGCGAGAACGCCGTACCCGCAACAGGGGGAACGCTGCAAGGTTAGTTGCGCGACCCTGCCAACTTTGTACGTGCCGCTTCATACCGCAAGTTTAGATCGGAAATGCCACATAGCAAGCAATTATATGTCAGATAAATTGCGCGAAGAGTGAAATATGGCCTGCCTTATTCAATTTACCGATGCAAGACAGCGATCATGTATTAGGGGGAGAGCGGAACGACAGGGCGCACGCGGAAGAAGCGTTTCACGCTCTGATCATAAGGGATGGATCGCGTGATTTCGCCGTCGACACCTTGCATGATGCCGAGTCCGGCGTCCTCCCATGTTGTTGCGTCCATCAGGTTGGTGGTAGTTTGTAGTTGGTATTGCCGCGATTGCACCGTATCCCATGACAACGCTATTTCCGTGCTGGTATCGCGTTCAATTGCGCTAAAGCGTGCCCCTGTTGGTAGGGTGGGGTCCGATCCCCAGTGATAATAGCGGCGGATATCTTCTGCGCTCATGCTTCCCTCGATCGTTACATGATCACGTATGACGGTTGGGCTGCTGGCTGCATCGAAGGACGTAACGCTCAGAACGATGGGGTCTTGGGGCGCACCGCGCCGGCTGACGATTTGTTGCAGGGCCATCACCACTGCCGCCCCAGCCAGTAGTGGGTCACGGCAGGCTTCAGGTTGACTGGCATGCCCACCTTGTCCCTTTATGTGGATGGTGAAGGATGCATTTGCAGAAAAGATGGGACCATCCGGACAGAATCCTGTTCCGTGTTCCAGTGCGGGCCAGTTATGCCACCCGTAGATCGCATCCACATTTTCCAAGGCACCATCTTCGATCATATACTTGGCACCGTGGCCACCCTCTTCGGCTGGTTGGAAAAAGAGGCTTACCTTGCTGGGGAGTGTGGCTTCCTGTTGCTTGAGTACGGCTGCTACAAGCATCAGGGTTGCGGTATGGCCGTCGTGTCCGCAGGCATGCATGCAGCCATCATGTTGCGATGTCCATGCAACCCGCTTTCTTCCTTGATGGGGAGCGCATCAATGTCGGCGCGTAATGCGACGTGTGGACCGGTTCCACTGCCGATGGTGGCAATCGTGCCGGTTTCTGCAAAGGCTCGCCAGGGGATGTCGAGAACGGTCAGCGTTTCGCGAATGCATGCCGCCGTTTGGAATTCCTGCCAAGGTAATTCCGGCATACGATGCAGGTGTCGCCGCAATGCCGTTGCGGCATCGACTTGTTCCTGCCAGCCTGCTTGCAATCCCTTTGCATTCATGTGGGGTAATCAAGCATAATTGCATTGCGATGAAAAGCACCGTTCTTGGTGCGCGTTGGCATTATTATGTGTTCGGTTTCATGGTGGGGGGGCTGGTTGCGCGGTCAGTATGTTGCGTACCTCCTCTGGCGTGTTGCATTGCAGCAAAGCGAATCGCGTTTCCGTACGCATCATGGTGCGGGCAATTTTGGCTACTGTCGCGAGGTATTCGCCATAAAATCGGTCAGGTGTCACGAGCAGAAAAATAAACCGGGTCAAATGCCCATCCTGGCTGCCGAAATCGACACCATTCGGGCAAATCGCCATACAGCCCCCGATTCCGGAGAGTCCGCTTATCGTGATATGCGGGAATGCCGTTTCGCAGTCTGTGGCAGTTGGCATGAGTTCTTCACGTTGTGCAGCGCGCTCTACCATCGTTTCGCGATCCGCAAGCGAGATATGGTTGTGGTAAACGAGGTTGTCGATCATGCATGACAGCGCCTCTTGTTTATTGCGAAATGAGGCGTTTAGTTGAATCAGGTCGCCCCAAAGCAATGCGCGTAAGTTGGTTTCTTCATGGGGTGGCATGGAAAGCAGCATGACCGGCGTTTCTAGGCGGCGCGCAATTTTGTAGGGAAGGGATTGTGTGAAGGCGGTTGTGATGCTCAGGGCACTGGGTGCTCCCAGTACAAGCATATCGTCTTGCGCGACATTTTCGACAATTTTGTCTTCCACCAATTCGGATCTGTAAATTTCAAGATTGGCTTTCATGCGCAGCAAGCGGCAGGCGCATGCATCTAATTCCGAAGAGCCATTATCGTGCCCGTTTGGGTCTGCTTGCTGGATGCGCAAAAGATGCACGGGAATTTGCAGTGCGTCGGCGACTTCCCGTGCGACCCACATCATTTGCATGACGTTGGGACCGCCGGCGGTGGCAACAACAATTCTGTTGCGCGGTTGCGGCGTTGGGTTGCGTACGACAACAACGGGAACACCAAGGCAATGCCCTTGTCGAAGAACCTCCTGCATATCCTCGGGGTCTTCCAACCACTCTGAAACAATCAGTCCAACGGTATCATTTTCGTTCAGCTTGCGAATGGTTTCTCCGAGAAACGCATTGCCGTTGGTATTTTCGCAATAGCCCCATGCGGTTACGAATGGATCAGAATGCGTCGCGTTTATGCTGCAGATCTGTGCGGGGCGATGTGCGCTAAGCATGGTGGCATATGCGCGCAAATCTGCGTCTGGCTCTAGTGATGAAACCACCGCAATG
>PXBF01000001.1 GCA_003567005.1 PVC group bacterium | reverse complement strand
CCGCGACTTGCGTGGCGACCTCCATGTGTTTCTACACACTGTCGCCCGCCACACTGCGCCGCGAACCCGCTATGACGCACGCTTCACACTCTCGCTACGAAGTTTGTGAGATATGCGGGCTCTAGGGGAGCAGGGTTCGAATATGATGCTTATGGTAGCGGTTCGCCATCTGTACCGACTTTTCGAGCGGTCAGGAGCATATAGATGAGTTTCTGGCTGTCGCTGGACGGGATGCCACCACCAATCAGAATACGTTTGCCGTTGGTGATCAGAACGTTCGACCTTTCGTTGTAGGTGTGAAACTGAGGCTGAGGTATTTGGACCTGATGTGCTTTCCCGTCTGTGTCTATGAAGGTACCATTGTATTTTTTCCATGTTGGTGTCTCGATATATTCCAGGCTGAGGAGAATGTTGATCAGGTTGCTAGAAGGGCTTACCTCGGGCAATACCTCAAGAATAATACCGACTTCGCGCATAACATAATCGTGCGGTTCGATCATGAATGCAGTGGCGGTATCGTTGGTATTGGTGACTCCACTTGGGCTGTTCACCGCGAGTCTGGTTGGATAGATAAATTCGGTGTGGGCTTTGATCTTTGCCTGTTGACCATTTCCGGTCACTACCCGTGGTGCGGCCAGAAAACCGGCTTGGCCATTGGCCCATAGGTTCGTGAGCGTGGCGGATGTTGCTCCGTCAGGTCCCAGGTCTGAGATAAGCTGGCGATCACAGGCGAGGAAGGTTACCTCGATCTCGATCTGGTAAGGCTGAATATGGAGTGTAGACAAGACATCTTCGAAAATGGCTAGATTCTCTTCGGTGTTCCCAACGACGAATTTACTGATCCCCCGCACATATTTTATATAACTACCGGTTGGCCATGGAACACCCATTTCAGAAAAGAAGGATTTCAGGATATCGCCGTCTTTGTCGTTTTGTTTATTGTTCGATTCCATTGTTAAAAAACCATCCTGGCGCATCTTTGATCCCAGATCTATGAGTCGATGGGCTGATGATGGTAGTACGTCGTATTTTCTCACGACAATGGGACCCTCTGGGGCATCCCGGTGCGTAATCATGATAATCCCGCCCCGCATCCAGTATTTATAGCCGGTAATATCGCAAACGATATCCAGCGCTTCCTTAAGGGTGATGTCCAAGGCACTGAAGGTTACCGTTGGGACATGGGCTCTCGTGGTAGTCACACCGTTTGTTGGGGTCTTAAAGAAGGGAGACGAGGTGTTGGCCGCTGGCAGAGGTTGCTCGTCCAATCTGAGAATCATGCTGACACCTTTTCTCTCGGGAGCGTGTTCGATGGAAGCATCAGAGAGAAAAGCAACAACATCCCGAAGGTCGGCTTGTCTGAAGTTTATTTCAGGAATCCGAATTGCCTGCATCTGATCGAGGATACGGTTTTCCTGTGACCGGATGTTGACGAGATTGGCGGTGTTGGTGCCGATCTGGACGCTTTCGCCTTCGCGGAAAAGAAATGGTCCTGTTTGTTTTCCAGCATCCGAGCGCAGTTGGAAGTCTTGTGCTGTGGCCGTCAAGGCGCAAAAAACAGCGGCTAGCATGGCAAGAAAACGCATGATCTCATCCTTTCGTAGCAGGTGAATAGTGTAGTGCGCGGTTAGAGATTGAGGGCGACTTCGACACGGTGCACGCCTTTGGGCTTATAGTTGAGGTGTTGGGTGAGGCCGAGGTAGTGGCTGACGATGTAAAGGATACTGAGCCACATTTCCGTACCTTGTAGTCCGGGATGATGATCCGCGCTGAAGGCAAAACCTTTGCCGGGCTGCCAGCGTTTGATAATGGCGGGGACTTGCGCACGGAAGATCGCTTCGATTTCTGCCTGTCTATGATCCGTTTGTTTTGCGCATAGCCACAACGGGTGCACGATATCGAGGACATTGCAGGCGGTAACGTTCCTGGTGATGAATTTTTCGTGCTGTCGGCAGTGCATGAGAATGGTGTCGATAGCATCGACAGGGTAAGGAAGGGGCTGACCGAATTGGGCGTAGGTGCCACGTGTTAATCGATAAAAGCCATTGACAGGTTGCAGCCATTTACCGGCTTTCGTTCTTTCTCCCCAGATTCCTGTGGCGGGACAGCAATTCATGTTGAGCCACCCGAATAGTGTGGAGAGATCATAGGTGCCGTTGTGGTATTTGCGATCATGGTAGACGGCTGTTCCCAGATGATCGTTCCAAGCTCCGGCTCCCCAAGCATTTTTTTTCCACGACAGTTGTTCTTCTCTGGCAACAAGGTCGTCTGCCGTGACCTGATCGAGATATGTATTTTTGTATTTTAGATGTGATCCGAGGCACTCCAAAGCGTAACCAATGGACAGATAGTCGTATCCGCTTTTAGCTACGCGTGATAAGGGAGGTAATTCCGGGTCTTCCACACCTCTGTCGAAGCATCCAGTGGCGGGGTTCTGATAGCTTTGAAGCTGTTCGATGAGAGCTTCCTTGCTGAAGTGTTTGGGTGTTTCGCCGAAAAATGCGGCGATTTCCACGGCATCGCACCATGCTCGGGAGGTAGGCTCGCGCTGCTGCTGATTGTCTACATAACAGTTTTTCTCCGAATCATACGCATCGTTGAGTACGTTTGGATAATCCTCTCTGACCATCTGACCAAAATCGGATAACAGGCTTTTGATATCTTGTTTCTTTGTCTTCGGATTTCTGCGGTCACGGATGACCTTGGCTGGATTGCCGCCAACAATGGAATATGGAGGTACGTCTTTGGTGACTACTGCACCAGCTGCGAGCAGACTGTGGGATCCGATGGTGACGCCATCGACGATGATGACGTTAGCACCGATCCAAACATCATCCCCTATGGTGATTCCCTCTGTGGTACAGGCTTGTTTGCAGAAGGGCTTGTTGATGTTTTCTTGACCATGATTGAATCCGAAAATAGAAACGTGGCTGGCGATGCGTACCATATCGCCCATACGGATTTTTCCTGCCAGCACGGCAAAAGAGTTGATGGAGCATTCATTACCCATTTCAAGGTCGGCGCGGACGAGACTATCAGCAGCAATCATACAGCGGTTCCCGCAAGAAAAGTGTGGGCTGAGCATCTGTGATTTCGGGGATATGTAGGCGCCCTTGCCAATGGTAAACTTTCCAGATGCAATTAATTGCTCCTGCCATGCTTGCTGTTCGGCCAGCTGTTCTTCACTTTTGGGGAGCCAAGGCTCATACTCGGTCTGGTCTGCAAAGGGGGATTTCATGATGGACTCCTCGTAGCCTTTTGGTTTCGGGTGGATAGCGATCCTCTATATGTTTACCTCGTTTGAATGTAATTCGTTGATACCAGAATGGAAAGAGTATAGTTCGATTCAGACCACCGATGTTCTTAGACAGAAATATTGTGGACCCCTTTCGCTAAAGCTTCCATGCTTTGCTAAAGCTATGCAGGACAAGATGGAGGACAGGCAGAAAAACGGATAGGCTCGGCGGGAGAACATAGAGGTTCAGGACATGGGTAACACTTTTGGAGAATGGATTTGAAGGGCTGCTTGCGGGTTAAAGGTTGCAGGTTAGTCGCCTGTGACGGTGATGATGAGGGTTCGTTCCCGTGGTTTGATGTCGCATTCCAGATGAAAGATTTGCTGCCAAGTGCCGAGGATGAGGGAACCTTCTGCGATGGGGACCGTTAGGGAGGGGCCCATAAGCGTTGCCTGTAGATGGGAGTGGCCATTGCCGTCATGCCAAGCCATTTCATGGCCATATTCCTTGCTGGGAGGAATCAGTCGGTCGAGTAGATTGGGAACATCTTGTTCCAGCCCCGGCTCGTATTCAATCATTCCGATGCAGGCGGTGCTACCGACATTGAATACATGAACAGTGCCTATTTGGATGCCAGACTTCTTAACGATATGTTCGACGTCTACTGTGATATCGTGCATGTGACGATGTCCAGATGTCTGGATTGTGATGGCTTGTTGTGTTGTCATCATGTCCTTGCTTATTGTTTATTGTATCCGCTGGCCGCATACAGTGTAACGCTTTTGGCTCGTATGCGGTCTTTATACTCCTATCATGGCCGGGGATCTGGTGAAAGTGGCAAATGATAAAGATATGTGCATACAAGCTTTGTGAGGTGGGATGATGTGCGGACGTTACACACAGACCCGCAAACTGGACGTTTTGCAAAAGACCTTTGCGATCGACAAGGTTGTGGCTGAGATCTTTCCGTCTTACAATGTGTGTCCGGGCCAGAACGTGGCGACTATTGCGGGACATGGTGAACGCAGGTTGGGGACGTTGCGCTGGGGGTTGCCGCCGCTGCGTAAAGCTGGACGCCCCTTGATCAATGCAAGGGCCGAAACGCTGCGGGAAAAACCAACATTCCAGCGATTATTGTCTTCGCGGCGTTGCCTGTTTGTGGCGGATGGGTTTTATGAATGGCAGCGGAATGGTGCGTGCAAGCAGCCCGTATATATTCATCTAAAGAATCGCGCACCGATGGTTTTTGCCGGTTTATGGAATGCCGTTCAGGTAGACGATGGAGGAAAGAATGTGTGTGGCACAATCATCACCACACAGGCGAATGGTTTACTGTCACCCGTGCATCATCGGATGCCGGTGATTATACCGCCGGATGCCATCGATGCTTGGCTGGATCCGGAAAACGGAGATGTCGACGAGCTGCTGCAACCGTATCCGGATGATGCAATGAGATGGTATCGCGTTTCGGACGCTGTTCATTCTGCAGCGAACGATGGGCCGGAGCTTGTAAAGGCTTTGGAGGGATGATTTGTATTGTAGGGGGGGGAGATTTTTTCCACGCTGAAGCGTGGCGATCCCAGACAGAGGGGTCATGTGCTGGTGGCGATCTCCCAGGTGGCGTGCTGCAATGCTGGGACGCTAGGATGTTGTTGGGATAAGGAAGGATACAAAAAAGCCGTTTTCTTTGGAAAACGGCTTTTTGATAGGTTATATAAAGTGGCGTACCCGGGAGGGCTCGAACCTCCAACCTCCTGATCCGTAGTCAGGT
>PXBF01000073.1 GCA_003567005.1 PVC group bacterium | reverse complement strand
GTCCAATTACGGAAGCATTTCATTCGATGTTCGGCGTTGAATGTTCGATGTTGGACGTTCAAACATATT
The DNA here is from genome assembly GCA_003567005.1 of PVC group bacterium. Taxonomy (GTDB): domain Bacteria; phylum Verrucomicrobiota; class Kiritimatiellia; order UBA8416; family UBA8416; genus T3Sed10-140. Next base: position 4,944 of record PXBF01000073.1, on the reverse strand, counting down.
GTGATAGAACGTTGGAAAAACCACAACATCTTGTGGTCACAAATGAAGTTACTGGCTAGCCGTCGGACGAACTTGTCCTGCAGCTTGTCCGCCCCGTGCCCCGAAGGGAGTCGGGGCGAAGGAGGATTACCGCGCTCCCATAGGGGTTTGCGGCAATATGGAGCGACACCGGGGTCACCTATGAAAAGTGAGGTCGAGGCAGAATCTCCCTGTTCCTGGGAATAATAGCTTTTGACTTCACTTTTCATAGGTGATCCCGCCGAACCCGCAGCTTATTCAGAAAACAAATATTGCATAATCATGCTATTTGCATTACATAGTCACGTCAAATCATCCCCAGATAACGGATCAACTGCGAGTCATACTATGAATAAGGTTGAAGCAAAGAAGACGGTAGCTGTGGCTTTACCGCATGGATCAAATACCTCGACGTTATTCGCGAAGGGTATTGCAAAGCACGCCAAAAAGCACGGATGGGAGTTAATCGACCTTCGCTGCTGGCATATGATCATCCCCAAAAAAACGGACGGTCTCATATCCGATAGTCGCGTCGGCGATGCAAAGACGATAGAGAATCTGTGCAAAGATATTCCGCATCATGTCGAGATGCATCCGATGCGAAATGCAACTGCCGCACGCGGCGTAAGCACGGACATGGCCGCTCTGGGACACAAGGCCGCTGAATACTATCTAGGGCGCGGTTTCCGTAATTTCGCGCTTGCCTCTTACTTTTACCAAACCGATAGGTGGAAAGAAAGCCTACGGACTTTCAAGGATTGGATCGAGAAGCACGGCGGAACCTGTCAAGCCGTTGAGGGCCTGCACCTACCGGATGATGTTTTGCTTACGACGATAAGCGAAGCTGCAAGAGCACAACTCCGAAAACTCGACTATCCCCTGGGGATATTCTGCGCTAATGACAGGTTGGCGGTTCGACTTTGCTCCTGGTGCATGGAAGAGGGTATTGCCGTCCCCGAGCAGGCGGCTATTCTGGGTTTTGATAATGACGCCCTCTCCTGTCTACTCAGCCCAGTCCCGCTTTCAAGCGTCAGCCCGGATTACGAGCGGGAAGGGACTGAAGCCGCCCGCCTTCTGCAGCGTATGATGGATGGAAAAGAGGTTCCTCCCGGCACCATCGTCAAAGTCCCTCCACTGGAGATTATCACTAGGCGAAGCACAGACATCACGGCCCTTCAAGACAAGACGGCAGCACAAGCCCTGCGTTATATCTGGGATCACTATCGGTCCCATATCACGCCTGATGAAATTGCCGCGTACTGCGGCCTTCCGCGACGCAGCCTGGAACGGCGCTTCAAAAAAGCACTTGGCAGAACCCTGATGAAAGAGGTCATGCGCCAGCGTCTTTCGAAGGCGGGCGAATTGCTGGTTACCACCGAAATACCGTCGGTTGATATAGCCGCCCGCGCCGGGTTCATGAGCCCCCAGTATTTCAATTTCCAGTTCAAGAAGAAATTCGGCATCCCCCCGAAAGCGTACCGGGAGCGCAAACGCGCGAAGGACAGAACCAGACGATAACGTCACCGCGAGCGCACACACACACATACCCACACACAATCTCCAAGTCTCCCCTAGTGCCTAGCACCTAATCCCTAGTCTCTGATCCCGTGCCCCGAAGGGAGTCGGGACGCCTACCCCCTAATCCCTCTCGAAGACCAGCCAGGGGGAGGTCCAATCGCCGGGGTGCTCCGGATCGAATCCGCCCGCCTGGACGAACATATAGTGCCTGTTGTGCATACGGGCATGCTGCACAGCCAAAGCCTCCTTGCGGTCTGCATCCAGCAGCATGGACCCCGTCCACACCAACAATGGATCGCTTGTGGCCAGATCATCGGCTATCTCAATTTCCCGCATGCGCGGACTCGACGCCTGCTGCGGTGAACGTACATCGGAGTCACGAATTTCTTGCACCTGCCCCACCAATGTCCAGGAACCGATCGCTTCCGCATTACTGCTAAACTCTCCGTCCCAGATGTAGAGATCATCATCCGTATCAGCATCACTGTCCGGGTCCTGCGCTTCCTGCCATTCGGCATTGCGAAGCCCCACCAACTGCAAACCCCGGTATAGTTCATCGCGTAAGGGTGGCAGCTCCCTTCGCTGTAAAAACACAGTCAAAGAGTTGCCACGACGCGCCAAGAAACTTTTTGCGGCAAGATGCACACGCCCCCCCTCAAAGTGTTCCCACCGATGCTCACGAATCATGGATCCTACCGGCTCAGCGCCTCGTCGGCGAGGCGTCGCTCCACCTCGCTGGTAAATCTGCTCACCATTGATATAGATGTGGATACCATCACCACTTCCAACATGCGAGGTACCCCCAAATAAGACGCGATAGTTATACCCCTCTTCAAAGGGCGGAACGTCAAACACACCTGCAACAAGTAATACCTCATTTTCCCAGAAGGTATTGGGGGGCTCTCCACAACCACAAAAATCAAACCCACGACCTTCATGGCGATTGCAACGGCGGTCTGGCGCACGCTTTTCCCCTCTATGGTTTGCAAACGGGGCCAACCCGCGCTGCCATTCTGCGGCGGCCGCATCAAAGTCCGGTTGGTTCCAATTCTCCATCCCCTCGGGATATGTGACCTCGCGATAGCGTGCTCGCGCGTCCTCTTCCCCCAAGGGCATCGGCTCCGCCGGATCGAAGCTATGATACCACCACTCCATCTCCGTGCGTTCCGGACCGTAATCATGCCAATTATAGTAATCGATGTCTGCCTGCTGGTACAGTGCCACAAGGTCCTCGACAGTGTCGTCTGCCTGATCACGATGAACCCGGTTACGCCTACTGCCCGGGCGGGTAAGGCGCGTCACAAATAAGTCTCGCGCGTTATTCACCACAAACTCTGGAATCAACTCTTCCCGCGTCAATGCCTGCAATCGAGCCTGCATCTCAGGATTGCCGGCGAGTCGGTCTAAATTTTCTAAAAACGTACTGCGATGTGCCAGCGTCCTATCCGGATAACGCTGCTGCGAAACGAGATACAAGCGCTCCAAACCACCGTCTACACTGGACATTGCCTCCGCCTTGCGAGCCATCATAAAAGGCTCCATGACCGGACGCACAGGCTCGAACTGATCGCCAGATCCGTGTGGCCATAACTGATACACCGTACTTAACATAGCCAGTAATTGCTGCTGTGCTTCGTTAGACGCACCGGCAAAAGGGCGAATCAAATCTCGTTCGTGCCACATGGCGGTGCGCCGATTCACAGCCATGCGTCGGCCGACCGTGCGTAAAATCCGACTCGTCTCATGATCCTGCGCCGCCAAACGCATCACGATACTTAATGCCGCGCTGCTCAACCACCAGTCATCGTGCTCTACCCAATACAAAAACCGATCCGTATGCACTTTCAATATATCAAAATCGTCCAAGTGACTCCGCAGAACGCGTAATGCGCCCTGCACCACCTCCCAGGATTCATCCGGATCGTTGATCATCTCCAATAGGATTTCCATGGTGGCATCCGTGCGCAAACTGGAATGTCTTTCCAAGCCCATGACCCCAGCATCCCGAACGCGGGCATCCTCGGAACGCAATGCTTCCAGAACCACATCCTCCCCTGCACGATTCAAACGATGGGCAGCCCGACGGCGAACCTCGTGATCAGGATGATGGATATACTTTCGGATGACGTCTGCATCTCCATTCGATATATTATCCAGAATAGTAGGGATCCAATAATCTCTCCCTACCCGCTCACTTTGCACATCGGGGGCCCGTCCACGCGACGGATGGGCCGGCGCAAGCGAATAGAAATCATTATCCGCTTCCGTCCCCCAGATCTGTGCCGGCAAAGCCACTTGCTGACTATGCCGCGTCGGAGGTGCACCGGAAATACGTAGCGTGCGGCGCGGAATGGTATAGTTCAGCCCCATCCCGGCACCCCAGTCCGTATTATCGTAGCGCCGCCCCCCCATAATGGCGAAGGATCCATCATGACGACGCGACATTTCGTAAAACCACTTCCGCTGATCCATGAAAGAACGGTACCGCGCTGTATCCCTGTCATGCATCAACCCCATGGCTGCGCCCCGCCAGATTTCGCCCACACCACCACCTGTGTGGCCATGCAACATCCAATGGGTCGAGTAAAATCCACGCATGGCGGAAGCGTCGCGTGCACGAGCATAGGCAGACTCCTCGCCCAAGCCAGATACGGCAGCAGCGGCCTGCATCGTAAATGCCAGCGCCCCATTTTTTCCATTGTCCGTGTAGCCAGACTCGGGGCGGTGATCCCCATACGGTACATTCCCGCGCCCGGCAAAGCGCATAAACTGGCGCAGGGCGGCTTCCTTGATGTGCGGATCGACCTCCACGCCACATTCTGCCGCCAACAACAAGAAGGTGGTCACATGCACCCCGGCGGCATTGATGCGGCCATAACGAAAGTTACCCCGTCCACGCGTGGACCAACCGCCGGGCATGTAATTACTCTCGGCAGCGCGTACCAATCCCTCGAGGACCGGGATCGCAGTTTGATCACCTGTACGGATATAGTACTCTGCCACGGCAATCCCGCTATAGCCGATATGCCAGTTGACGGAAGAGCCTTGATTACGCCCCTGCGCGAGTTCTGCAATCCATCCACGCACCACAGCTACATCTTGCGGATCTCCCGTCGAAAGCAGAAAAAGCATCCGTAAACCGCCAGCGTAATTAAGCTGCGGTCGCTGCGCCGCTGACCAATCGGCAAGATTGCGCACAATGAGATCCGACTTACGACAATGGAGCGGCCAGGTATCGCTATACGAACCAAGTCTGGGGATGCGAATGATAACATTACGCCTCACGGAGTTTTCGTCATCCCGTACAACAAGCCCAATCACGCCATCGCGCGCTTCCGCCTCGGTGATGATATTGCCCAATTGAATCCGCGGATCAATATCACGCAACGTCTGGCCATTGATCTGCTC
>PXBF01000111.1 GCA_003567005.1 PVC group bacterium | reverse complement strand
CAGTTGGTCGCATGCTAGAGAATCTCGTATACCTGCACTACCGGCGCGAAGGCTACCGTATTCACACGGGGCGGATTGGCCAAAGCGAAATCGACTTCGTGCTGCAAAAGGGCGATCAAACAAAATACGTGCAAGTATGTTATCTGATAGAAAACAACGAAGTAAGCAAACGCGAATTCGGCAATCTGCAACGCACCGGCGACGATTACCCCAAAACCGTTATTTCCATGGATCTGGTAAAACGCGCCAACATCCGTGGCATCACACACACACAAGCATGGGAACTATAGGCGCAAGCCCACCGACAATTCCAGATTTTCAGCTTTTGTATAAGTCTTCCGTCATCAGTTTCAAATCCCTTCGTGCCTTTGTCTACGACCCCGCGCCCCGGGTCACGAGGGGACGGGTCACGAGGGGACAGACCACCTGAAGGCGATGAACAAGCTCAGCGCTTGCTTTGCGTGGCCGTGCTGACCATAATGGCACCGTAGAAAGGTGTGCGGGCCTACTGGTTTTGCCACGATCAGGAAAGGGGTGACCGAACGCATGTTCAAGATGACATGGAAATATATTCTGGTCTGTCTCTTGATGGTGAATATGGTCTCTATGGCCAATACTGATTTCCGCTATTGGAGGCTTACCTCGGGCAAGACCTTCCAGGCCGAACTCGTGCTATATGATCCCGAAACCGATAGCGCCTATCTGAATCTTAGCAAAGATAAGCAGGTAACTTATTCCATAGAGGATTTTTCGTCGATTGATTCTGCCTGGCTTCTGGAATGGGCGAAGTCCACTCTGGATTTGGAAGAAATGATTGCCCTTTTTGAGGAGGATATTTCCAAGTCCAAAACATACGATTTGGAGCGTTGGCAGAACCGCCCCTGGTCCGAACGGGTTCGCGGAGTTATGGGCAATATAATTGGCTGGCATTTGTGAGGCGGTTTTCATGAGCATCGGTCTAGCATTAGGCGGCGGAGGGGTCAGGGGGAGTGGCGCATATTCTGGCGCTGGAAACGATCGATGAATATGGGATTCAACCGACGCATATCGCGGGAACAAAGCATGGGGCGATTATCGGTGCCTTCTATGCTACCGGGTGGTCCGGCAGTCGTATCTGCGCAACATTGAAATAACGCATCGACGAAGGCCACAACAACAGCGCGCAAATTGTCCTCGCAAATTGTCTGTCCCTTTTTTTATTTTTTTAACTGATGGAGCGCTTGAGGCCAGCAACCTTAAACAAGAGGACTTGGGTGTCGAGGGACTCAGCGCGATTCTCGATTGCGCGGCAAGCAAAAACGACATACCCGCCATGAATCAGGTTGAAGAATCCATTCTGCAGTTTTCGGAATCACTCCGCCTAACCGACGATCTCACACTCCTCGCCATCCACCGTAGAAACTAGTCCGCAAAAGTCGTCTGCGCATCGCTACCCCGCCTTACCCCATGTACAGGGTTTGCTTCGCCCTGACGTACGCTTACATGGCGGCACTATACGGAATCCTGCTTGGGATTCCAAAGACTGGATTACCAGCCCTAGACGACGGCAGTAGGTCTTTCTCTGGCTTTGGGTGTTGTCACGACGACCATTCTGGTTCCATAGGATATCAATACTCGTATGGCCCTCTGTTGAGAGCATCGCGCACGGCAGAAATGATTTTGTTCGAGCGGATCGTTGCTGCGGTGTATCCATCCACTTCTAGCTCAACAATCCTTGCCGGATCATGCAAATCTCTCAAATGATCACGCAGTGGTTTACCAACCAGATATTGCAAGGCTTCCTCGTACTGCGCAACTACGGATCGATATGGCTCTTCTTCTGTATCCATATTATAGGCGGGAACCGCCCCGACGAGGTGCCGGAAAGACGCCGCCGTCACAACCCCATCCTCCAAGGTGAATTGCAAATTCACCTGAATGCTGCCTTCATCCATAAAGCCCCCGCGATATGTGGCATCAGGGTACGAGCGAAATTCAGACAGACTCGTGTTTTCCATTGTCGTGCAGGCGGCCAGAATAATAGCCGAAATACCAGCGATCAAGGTTAGTGATATAGAATTTCGTTTCTGCATAGCATTCAATCCTTTATGATCTGTTCTACTCCTACGAATATAAGCACGAGGATAATGATATTATCCAGAAAAGCAACAATAGACAGATAATGTGCAGACAGCTCCCATATCAACCTAATATAGAAGCGACCCACTGCCTCAATCATGCGCTTGCATGGATACCTGCCAGATACATGATATAGACAAAGGTATAGCTGGATCATATGTTCAAAATCCGGCATTATGTCGCAACAAAAAACAGAACAACTTGAAGGAATACGTATCATGTTGAACAAATATGCCGTCGCCAATGCCTGCAAAGTCACTTTGCCGCTTGCAGCAATCCTATTGATAGGGTGTGCTTCACCAGCATGGAAGGAAACCGCCAGCCGAGTCGCCCGCGGAGGCGAACAAATGGCGACGACAATGGAAATTGCTGCCGGCATTCGGCAAGCACTTGAGATCGGAATTACCGAGGGGGCAGAAGCACTTTCCGCCAAGGATGGATATTTGCAGAGTCCCTATAAAATCCTGCTTCCGCCAGAGGCACAAATGGTAGCCGATCGCCTGCAATTCGTTCCGGGATTCAGCAGCGTCGAGAGGATTCTTGTGGAAAGGCTCAACCGTGCAGCGGAAGATGCAGCCGCACGTGCAACGCCCATTTTCAAGGAAGCTATCCGAAACATGTCGATTCGTGATGCCATGGGTATCCTGATGGGAGAACCCAATGCCGCAACGCAGTACCTGTGGGAGACATCTTATGATAAACTCTATGCCGAATTCTCTCCCGTTATCATAGCGTCGCTGGACCGATTCGATGCGCGAACCTACTGGACAGAGGCCGCGCATGCATTCAACCGATTGCCACTGGAGCAAACCGCAAATCCCTCTTTGGATGATTATGTCACACAAAAGGCACTTGAAGGCCTTTTTTCCGCGGTAGAAAAGAAAGAGTTACAGATCCGTACGGATATAAATGCAAGAAGTACGGCGTTGTTGCAGCGCGTATTCGCGCGGCAAGATCCGGTAGAACCAGCCGCAACGCCGTGATTGCGAGCAGGACGATGCATGCCGAATGCAAGGTGCATTTTCGATTTATATTCGAAATGCATGTGATACCGTTTGGCATGAAACATGTACAAAAGATAGTCACATTATGATGCAAGCTGGGGTGAAGACTGACCAAAAAACGTGAAATATGATGGAAAAGCATAAGAACGAAAACCACCCGGTATTGAAAAAAACAAGATCACGCTTTCTTTCCGGACTATTGGTGCTTGTCCCCATTACGGTTACTGTATTGGTCATCCGGTTTATTGTGGGATTCATGGCATCTGTCGGACGACCGGTGCTGCAAATCTGGATTGGCAACATCCCCCACTATGTAACCGAGATCCTTGCATTTTTCATGACGTTCCTGCTGATTTATGGCGCTGGTTTTCTCGCTACGCATATCACCGGTCGCAAGCTCGTAAACCTGGGCGAGAATATCCTCATGAAGCTTCCCCTCGTGAAATCCATCTATGGGGCATCCAAAAATGTCGTGGATGCCTTCGCGCATGATGTCTCGACAAATTCGGAAGCCGTCGCGCTGGTTGAGTTCCCACGCCCGGGATCCTGGGTCATCGGCTTTGTAATGGGCAACATGAAAGGCCCAGATGAAGATAACATGTATCGCGTCTATGTTCCCACCTCGCCCAACCCCACCTCAGGATTCCTCCTGATTCTACCCAAAAAAGAAATTCATTTTACGGACATGCAAGTTGAAACCGCGCTAAAGACGATTTTGTCTGGCGGAAGCCTAGGCCCCACACAATACCGATTTACCCAAAACCCCGTACCCAATACACACGAAAATACCAACGATGCGATCAACCACGAAATACGTGCCACCGATGCAATCTGACAAAAAAGCCATCGAAGTAAAAGATTTTACGAAACCAGGCGGAAAAGACAGTTCTCGGGGCATCCGCCTTGCCATCCAAGAAGCGATCCGGACAGGCGCCGAACGCGTCGTTTTCGAACCGGGAAAATACGTCTTGGATTCGACCGTATTTTTCAAAACCGAGGGTATGACGCATGACAAGGGAAGCCCTGCCAACCGCAAGGGCAAAGATGTACATATCGGTATCACAGGATCCAATGGACTTTGTCTCTGCGGGAAAAAAGATGCGGCGGGTGGACCCGCCACCATCCTCGCTGGAAAGAATGACTGCACCGTTCACACCTTCCTCCCCGCCATCATCTGGTGCGAAAACAATCGCAACCTTACCATCGAAAATATCGGTTTCACACGGGAGCCCGTTTTTGCTTCTGCAGGAGAAGTGATGCATGTTTCGGAGAATGAGATTTCGGTAAAGCTGTTCGATGGAATCCCGGAGGCCGAAGGACAGGATGCCTACTGCATGAACCGGTTTGATCGAAACGGAAACCTTATCGGGGAAAGCGTGACCTATGGAGGGGGTGCCGGTGCGCGATGGCAACGCAAAGGAAGCCTCTATACCCTGCATGCCCCCCAGGTTGCATCTACCTTGCAACCGGGCGAATTGCTTTCTTGGCACCAGGGCGCACAAACGGATTTTCAGGTGTACTTCGGGCACATACAAAATCTAAAACTGCGCAATCTGCGAACATACAACTGTAATGGATTTGGATTTTTATCCGAGCAGTGTCGCAATATCGATGCAGAAAAGATTGTGTTTGCCCCGGATGGAAGCCGCCTTTTCACAGGCCCACGAGATGCATGGAAACTTTTCAAATGTCAGGGGCAGATTCGCATCCGCGGACTTTCTGTAAGAGGCGTGCGGATGGACGGGCAGAATGTCCACAGCAACTGGCTGACGCTACGTAAAACGACATCCTCACGTACATATCTCTGCTTTTCCCCTTACACCTATGCTCCCATTACCCCATCATCCCTACTCGAATACTACGAAGGCTATGAAAAGAAAACGCTTGCCATCAGCTCTGCACACCATGCAGGCCCGCATGAAAACGGACACCTGTACGAGCTCACACTCGAAGCGCCTTTGCCCGCAACACAAATCAAAGGTGCCCTATTGGCCGCCGCTTGCTGGGAGCCAGAGACCTACACCTGCGTTCAATCAAAATTCGTAAACATTGCCGGAGCCGGACACCTGCTACGCACCGACAACGTGCTACTAGAAGAAAATGAATACCGCAATACGATGAACCCCGGCGTGTTGCTAGGAGCCGAATTGCCGACCCATCAGGAGGGCGGACATGCCACAAGTGTAACCATCAGAAAATCGGTGTTTGAGAACTGCGGCTTCTTTCCCAGATATGCAGCAAGAGGCTGTATCGGCCTAAAATCATCTGGATTTGACGGCCCGTTCAACACCGATATAACCATAGCGGATAATCATTTCTCCAATGCGCAGATAGGCATTCATCTCCTTGATGCGGGCAACGTAACAACATTACGAAACCACTATATCAACATTGCGCAGCCTATATTGAAACGTCTTACGCCAGTCGAATGAAGGAATAAACCATGCGTAAGCATCCCACAGGCGCGCTTTCGGCGCCAAACCGCGGTTGACCTGTTTGCATTGAAGCAGGCTCGCACTTTGCGCTGGAATACCCAGCCAACAGAGCGTCCTGTACAACCTCACCCACGCGGACACACACAAGCTTGACTCTCCATTAAGGCACACCCTCATTATCTTATGATTAACATGGTTCCGGGAGCAATTGGGGCTGGGCCCGTTAGCACAATATTATTGAATAGGGCCGCACCAGACGAAATCCGCAATACAGCGGCGTTGAAAGCATCCAAGTGGTCTCCGCTTGTCTGTGACCCCGCCACATTGTAACGCTCGGTCTCTCCCTCCATGACCAGCAGCTTGGTATCGGTTTGCGTCTCTGAAACGCGGGTGACACTGAAGGTGAATTGGTAGTCGGTGTTGTCTTGGAAGGCAAAGTTAGTAGAACCTCCCGAGGTGGTAATGGCGGTGGAACCGACTGTTCCGTAAGTTGGATATTGGTTGCCGGCGCCTGTTGTGAAATTTGATACTTCACGGCGCGCAATGTTGGAACCGTTGCTACGAATAAAAGTCGTATACCCCGCATAGGTTTCTTCACTACTCCGGCTTGCCCAGTTACCCGCAGTAATATCGCCTCCCGTTATTTCATAAAGACCAACGCGAAAAATACCGGTATTAGACGTTGGCCGGAAATCAAACGAAAGCGTAATGGTGTCGCCAACAGCAATCGTTTGCAAGGGGAAGGAGCGCCCAATCACCTCATTCCCGCCCGTATCCGCAAATGTAAATGAAAGTCGCCCCCCAACGTTGGTTAAAATCTGGCTACCACTAGAGTAGGCCTTATACCAATCCCCCGTACCTTCTTCGAAGGTATCGGTAAAGATTACTTGCGCGTGCCCTGTAGACACAAATGCCGCTAGTACCATTACTACCACCAGCCAACGGCAACCGCCGCGCAACGCACCCGTCAACACATTCCACCGATTCGTTCTCATGACTTCTTCTCCCTGTTATGGGTTTTCTCGCACGACCCTACCCTTTCATCTGCATGAGGCAGCCCTAGCTACTTCCTGCATTTTTTGCCTTGCTCGCTCCGCCCTCTCGATCGGACACCACGCAAACCAACTGCTGATCAAATCTTGAGTATCTACAGCCATAAACACAAACAAAAACACTTACAGATTTTACGTAATTAGTGACAGATATTTGACATTTTGATTATGCTATATTCCCCAAATTTCTTGCTGATTTTCTGTGATACATGATAGCATGCAGGCATGCTCTATCGCGATTGGCTGAATCTTAAGACACATCTGCTATGGTGTTATGATCGTAGCGTGCACTTTCCCGTAGCCCAAAACGAAATCTTTCATACGGATTTTTACGCGAATAGCGGTGCTTGGCTGGTTCGCTCGGGATGGGCGCAAGTGGAATATAGGGACAATGTTGTCGCTCGGGCCGATCCAGGTCAATGGCTGATCCTCCGCCCCGAGCCTCGCATACAGTCATTTTCTTGTGATACCAGCCTGCTCTCCGTCGCCTTTGAAGCAATCTGGCCCGATGGCACCCATTGGCTCTCAGAAGGTTTACCGCTGGTCTGCAGCGCAACAGACCATCCCACGCTGGAACGGCAGGCAAAACATCTAGTGGCTGTCATGCAAATGCGCAAGGATGCCTGGGATACACGCCAACAGGACGTAGATGTCCAGCGGTTTCTAGAGTTAGAGCGCAGGTTGGACGCTTGGTTACAAACCTTACTCAAAGTTCTGGACGCATATGGCGTTCAGCCTGAGGAACGCTATGGCATCGACGAACGGGTTACGGCGGTAGTGCGCCTACTGGATGAATACCCGGTTGGCGAGAAGCTGGATCAGAAATTCCTGGCGACCAGTGTGGGTTTGGGTGTGGAGCACATGACGCGTCTCTTTCACCAAGATATGCATATATCACCACGGCAATACTTTGAAAGGAAACGCCTGCTTGTAGCTCAGGAACTATTGTGCCAGAATGGCGTTCGTATCAAGGAAGTCGCTTACAAGCTTGGCTTCCGTTATCTTCCCCATTTCTCCAGCTGGTTCAAGAATGCCACAGGCCAAACACCGCGCCAATATACGAAAAAAGAGAGCGTAGCATAAGATATCTGTTTTGCCTTGCTTGTCATGCTGCAGCAGACCCTCGATGAGAAAAAAGCCCGCAAGACTCTCGCGTTGTGTTTGTCTACCCATATGACCGTCTTTTTAGTCGATATGCGCTATTAAACGATTGCAAAACGCCATTGCCCATACCGTATCGTCATGTAAAAGCGTCATTCCACAATTGGCATGATGAAACGGATTGATCCGTCGCGTATCGAGTAAAAGATTGAGCACCTCACGAATAAAATGACCATGGGTAACCATCAATACGGCACCCTCCGTTTTCCTCGACATATCCCGCAGCATTCCCACCGCGCTATACACGCGGCATAATCCCTCGCCAAATGTTTCCGGATGTGTATGTTGCACCGCATGCTCATCGCGATAATAAAAATGGGCTTGATACGTATCTGGCAACGGGGACGCAGGTTGCGGCCGCCAGTCAGAAGCAGCCTCCTCACGCGTTTCATGCCAACAGGCCTCGGCAATTTCTGGCCATAGTTCTGCGCGCTGCCCCGTTGCTTCCAAGTAGGGCTTTATCGTGTCGCGCGTGCGCTCTAAGGGACTACAAAGAATCTTATCAAATTGCCAAGCCAACAACGTATCGATTAATGACCGCGCCTGATCATGACCGCGCGGTGACAGCGAATCCGCAATAGCCGTTGCATATTCTCCCGTTGCATTGCCCATCGACTCTGCATGTCGTACCAAGATCAACTTCATAATCGCTTGCCTGTCTCGTAATGATAATGTTTCAATCCATTTTTACATAACGGGCAGTATACCATCTTACCCCATTTCACACAATTCCGCCCTCACAGATAAGACCAGAAACACACCTCATGCGAAATGGGTAGAACGCTTATGCACCTTGCCATTTAACCAAACACGCGCCTTACAGCCTCCAGATAGCCATACCCGAACGCATCATCCGGTAAGAGATAGCTACCCTCGGTCCATTCGTTCCATGAATTGATCGTCACCAGCGGAGCCTGATCGGGATGTCGATCTGCATATGCTTTTGCCCGCGATAGATACTCGGCAAAAACCGCAGGACAGGAACCCGCAACACATGTTTTCTCAGAAGGATTACGATGTGTATCATCCCACCCAATCGATACATGTGGAAAATATTGGGAATAGGCCTTGGCATAATCCTCCCAATAGGAAAGCGCGTCCTCTGCCCACAATCGGTACTCTCCCTGACCGCCTGAAGACATGCAAAACTGATACGATGTGGCACTATCAAACCCAAGTGACACAGCAATTTCATGTGCGCGGCTAGCCTTTTCTTCACGGCCAGGACTACTCTTGATCAGTTTGGCAATTGCTTGGATGTGCAGCCCATTCAACCCCTGAGCTGCGCATTGCTCCCGCATCCACCCAAAGGCATCAACCGTTTCAGGAATCCCGCCGATCCCTCTAACAAGCCCCGAACAATCAAAAATGGAAAAAACGGGTTTCTGATCAATCCGATAATACTGGGGGTGCGCCAGATATTTGGTCATGATCCGAGTAAACATCGGCTCGAGTTCCTCGCGACTGACGGCACCCGGCATCTGTACAGCACCCCAATCCGTATCTTCATACATATTCCAAAGGTTCGTAACGGGGTGATTGGCCCACATGAGATAAAATTGCATATCCGTTCCCTCGATTGCGGGAAGCAGTCCTTCGTTCAATTGGCGTTCGAAACAGGGTGCATTCTCATACCAGTACCAATCCACAATAAACACATTGATGCCGTGTTCAAGTGCCAGCTCCACATGCTGGCGCATAACTGCAGGGTCCGCTTCATCCTGATACCCTAGCAACGGTTTGCGCGGCATCTTGTGCCCCGGCCAATGTGGTGTTGCCCGGCGAACCGTATACCACTCGCCATCTTTTTCCGGCCAGAAATGCTCCATGCGTGGCTCATAATGATACGAAGGCCAGATATACGCAGCTACATCATAATTTTGCATCACTACTTCTATTGCTTTCCATTTCCTGTAATACGCTGTATTTCCGCAGCATAACGCTCCCCTAGAAGCAGTGCACTCTTGGTGTCGAAATGCAAATTGTCAAAAGAGGTCAAGCCATCCGACAAAACACAGCCAGTAAATGGAACAACGTTTGGAAGTTCGGCCAATATTTCATTAATCTGTTTTGTGTGCGCACGGGTTTCAGGATCATATAATACCTGCCCCGCAACAAAGGGAAGGTCCGGAGCATCAAGATCTGCCCGCAAGTGGCCAATGAGGGTTGCGAGTCTTTCAAGATATTGTGCATCACCCGCGTCAGATTCGCCTTGATGCCACAAAATGCCCTTGAGTGAACCGCTTTCCATTGCTCTTCTGGTGCGGCGGATCGCATCATAATAAGCCTGCGAACCTTTTTCCCACTCCCGGATACTGGATCCACCCCGAGCGTTTACCACCAAACCAAGTCGTATGCTCGCATCCTGCGCTATCATCGTCCGGGCAAAAGAATAACCCGGCCCCAACCGCTGCATTCCTAACCTCTTGCGAATCGTCGAATACCGATTAAGCGGATTTCGGGCAGGTTCCCACTCATCTTGTCCATTCAGCAAATAACAACGTTCCATTATACCGGACAGTTCATCGGTCAACGGTGCACGACCCGCCATATTAGACTGGCCAATTAAAAGATAAATGTGCAAATCCGTAGGAGAATCAGACATCACAGCCTCCATCGCAAACAAGCTACTATCCAAGAGCAAAAAACCACACACAAACAAATAGAAAACCCATCTTTTGTACGTCATGTTATCCCCGCTTCCCAGTCAAAGAGATCCATTCAGTCATAGCCTCCCAAACGTATCAAAGATCCATTATTGATGCACCAACACATTCTTAAACATGTGCACGTTGTCACTTACACACAACGGCTTGCCACTGGCAGTGGTTACATTGCGCAAAATAACTTCACGCGTCACAATATAGGGAAACGGCTGCGTATAGGAATCATCTGTTAACGCGCGATTAAAATTTGCAAAAATCGTCGGACCGCGATAACCATCACCGCGACCCGCGTCATCAATGTGCAGATTTTCGATCGTGATGCGCTCCGGCATATAACAGGTATAGCCGAAATCATGCTGACCATCATTGGAACCGCCAATCAGATGCAAGCCGCCTCGCCTCCTACCCTGCGGTACGAGCTTGCAATCGCGAATGATGATTTCCCCTTGCCATGTGCTGCCGTAGTCCCCACGCAAACCGATGAGTTCGTTGGCGTACACCGTCGTATTCTCCATCAGGAAGGTGCCGTGACCAATCAACCTGACGCCCATATGCCCGAGTCTTGAATTTCTGATGGTGGCATTGGCCACCCCCTGATGTGCGTCAAAACGGGAAAATGTGCAGTTATCGAGAAGAAAGTTCTTGGTATAGTTGGTACCCATAATGCCCCAGTATTTGCGATCCTTAATATCGTTCGTCTGGCTGCAATTGATGAATGAAACATTAAGAACCCGATTCACCCCGATACCATACGATCCCATCGATACAGGTCTCCCCGCACTGCCAATTGTCGTATAGGTCATACGGCCCGTGAAGACGCTGTTCTTGACCGTAACATTCGCACAATCGGATACTTGGATAAAACCGCTATACGGGGCTCCATGCTCCCCCTCGCCCCTGACGCGATGTTCGATCCCGTCGACAACTACATTCGAACGGCGGATCGCAATGCCACGCGCATGATAATCGTACTTTGATTCCGCCTGATTCGCGATCGTCGTAAACCGCCCCCCGCTAATACGCAAGGGAACTTCATCTACGGGATATGCCGTAGCTTCTGTAACCTGCTCGAAATCCCAGATGATGGGTGTATTTGGATCCACATTGCCTTGACCATCAACCAAAAACATATCGGTTTGCGGAGATCCGCTGTTCTGGTTGAGACCACGGCGGATGTAACGCATGACATTGCGATCCCGCACAACAACCACACTCGGACCGGGAAGCGCAACGTCAATCCTGGCCTGATTGCGCTGCAAGGACTCCAAACCTTTTAATCGGACAGGTTTATGCGCGGAACGCACAACAAACACATTTGCACGAATATTTTCCAACTCCCTGTCGTCAATCACAAACTGCGCCTTCCCAAAATCCGTATCCGTCTGAATGACAGCCGTCTGGTCTTTTCCTCCTATGTAGTAGGTGGCACCGTCATTGGCACGAACCGGCAGTTTGTGCTGATTCGCATGTGCATGCGCTCTTACAATGGCATCGAAATCATCCGTCTTACCATCTCCAACAGCACCAAACGCCTCATAAGTAACCACTGACATCCTCCCTTCCTCCGCATGCACAACGGCTCCGGTAATTCCAACCACCAACATAACGAATAACCATTTCCTAGGCATACTACTTCTCCTTATCACGGCAGCAAAAGTAAACTTGTTACTTTTCAACTTATACCACATAACGCAGACGCTATCCTTATCGGATTAGCCGAGAACACTGCGGCTGAGCTGCAAAATGCTACTCAGGATGCCAAACACCAACAGTGCCACCAGCAGAAAAACAAAAATCAAAGATCCTGTCCCAATCCAGACGGTTAGCCGCTTAAGCTGGTCTCGCAACTCTTCCTGCCGAACTTGATGTATACTCCGGAAACCGGTAACCAGATCACCGGCATCCTCACTGATATTCAGAACGTCCAGATCCATATCCGCAAAAATGCGCTGTTTGCGCAAAGCACTCGCAAACGACAATCCATCATTGATCAGCAAGCGAGCGCCATTAAAAAGAATACGTAAATGCTCATTCCGAACCGCGCGCTCGATGAGCCGCAGGGCATCCGTGGCATCCACGCCGCTTGACAGCAAAACCGCTGACAAATTACTGATGCGGGCCAATTCGACATTCAGCACAATACTGCGGATACCGGGAACCGACACCAGATACCGATCTGTTATCACGCGACCACTCGGCTTCTGCCGCCATTGCTGAATCGCCACACCAAGCACGACCAAACCGACCAGTATAAAGGGGCCGACGGTAATGCTGAAATGCGCGAATCCCATGACCAACCGCGTCGGCAAATGCAACTCGCTTCCCATGGAACGCATCATAGTCTCCACGTTGGGCATCAGATAAAACAGCACGAAGATCATGACAAACACCACAAGTCCCAGAAGAAAAATGGGATAAGATAGCCCGGCCATAACCTCTTTGCGCAAACGTCGTCGTCCCTCAATCATCTCAATCACATTTTCTAGTATGGGACCGATATTGCCGGTAGCTTCGCCAGCTTCGATCATGGCGATAGTCGTCGGGTCAAACAAGTTGGGCATCGTCTGCATCGCCTTACCCAGTGTCACGCCCCTGCTCAATTCCAACCACAGGCCCGTGCTCAGAGCCTTCAACCGCGGCACGGTCAGGCGCTGGCTCAGTGCCTTGACTGCATCGCCAAGCGGCATGCCATTACGCACCAACTGATGCAGCTTGGTAAACAAGGCCAGGGATAACTTATCGGCCTCACTCCGGCTCAGGCGAGCTTTGAGGTGCTGATCGCGCGTTTTTGCGTTTTGCCCACCGGACTTTGACGTAGCGACGGGCGTAGCGCGGTTATGGGCATCCAGTTCCTGTACTGCCAAAGGTTTTAGCTGCCTGTCGCGTAACCGACGGCGAGCAGTTGTGGCATCGGTAGCATCCATCGTTCCCGTCGACGTCTGTCCATCCTCGCGAACAGCCTTGTAATAATAACGTGGCATACCCCCCTACCCCTCAGCCTCGACTTCACTGGCCTGCTCATCGCCGGCATCGGCATACCGCATGACCTCGGCAAGAGCCGTGCGTCCTGCCAGTACATGTTCCCATCCGCAACGCTGCAAACTACGCATGCCCTCCTGCAAGGCAAGTCGCCGAATTGCGTGCGCACTTGCCTGTTGCACGATCTGTGCATGAATGCCCTCGGATACCGTCAACAGCTCGAACATCCCGATACGTCCGCGAAACCCCAAATTGCTACAAGCCTCGCAACCAACGGGAGCCATGATCTCGGGAGGATCGAATCGAGCTGGAACCGAGATACCAAGTGTCAACATACAGGAGCGCAACATGGCAGGCGTGATCGTATCGGCTACCGCACATGCCGGACATAAGCGACGAATCAGACGCTGTGCTATCACCAACTTTACAGAAGAGGCGATCAGGAACGGTTCGATACCCATGTCCGCCAAACGTACAATCGCGCCCGGGGCATCATTCGTGTGCAGGGTACTGAGCACAAGATGGCCGGTGAGAGATGCCCGAATCGCAATATCTGCCGTATCCCGATCACGAATCTCCCCGACCATGATCACATCGGGATCCTGACGCAGCACGCTACGCAAGGCACTCGCAAAGGACAAACCAATCTCATGATTCACCTGCGTCTGGTTCACCTGCGGGATCTCGTATTCGATAGGATCTTCAACCGTGATAATCCGTCGGTCTGGTGTGGCAATCTGCCGCATGAACGCAGCCAGCGTCGTACTTTTGCCGGACCCCGTCGGACCGGTGATCAGCAAAATCCCGTGCGGTAGATCCAGCACCTGATTGACGCGTCGCTCGTCATCCGGCAGAAACCCAAGATCCTGGATCGATGTGGGCTGACTCTGCTCATTCAGCAGCCGCATACTCACGCTTTCACCATACATCGTGGGTAAGGTCGAAACACGGACATCCACCTCCTGCCGCCCGCGTCCATAGGTGATACGGCCATCCTGAGGACGACGTTTCTCGGATATATTCATACGCGACATGATCTTGATGCGCGATATAATCGCGCTCTGGAATGCGAGCAGGTTCGGGGGCACATGCACCGGTACCAGCTTGCCATCAATCCGGTAACGAATTTGCAGACTTTCCTTGCGGGGCTCGAAATGAATGTCCGTAGCCCTGTCACGCATGGCTTGTTGCACAACCTCATTTACAAAACGGATAATCGCAGCGCTTTCATCTTCCTCGTCATCATTTTCGCGTATCAATTCCAATGCATCCGAGTCTGGCTCGAGGCTGCCGGCACCAACGCCAAAATGTATCGATATCGTCCGTAACAACCGCTCTGGATCGACCAGAAACCAATACGGCTGGCAACCGCATACGGCATATACCCATCGAGCAATACGCTCGTCCGGAGGCCACAACGTTGCCAGATAAAGCACATCAGAATCGGCCCCTTCGGCACCATCGGGCGGCAGAATCGGCAGGATATGACCACCATGGATCAAGCGTGACGGGAATGTGGCCAACGCATCCGAATCAAGCTCGAAATGCGATAGCCATTCCAGCCCTGCCCCGTGCGCAAGCAGCAGCATAAGTTCACCCTGTGCAATGCCAGTATTAGCCGAGAGCACAGCAAGCTTTTCCTGCCGGTCGGCCTCATGTACAAGCTGCTCGATCTCCGGTTGCAAGTCCCGTATAGCCTGCCGGATTTGAAAGGGTTTATATTTCTGTTTCACGTGCATACCGCTAATCCCGTAAACGCAATTCCACAGCAATCCCGTCAACCTTGATGAATAATCGCTCCGCGCGCCGGTTGAAACGTTCTACCAGAATGTGATCCTCTTCCTCATGCAGTCGTAACCAATATGCTTTGCCCGATTTGGTATCCAATATTCCAAACTGCCATTCGTCATCCACTTTGGTATATCCGCGAAACTCGATCGCCGCACGATCCCGACGGCCCAACTGATTGCGGAAGGCCTGCGTGAGAAACGGCGAATTATCAATCAGCGACTTGTAGGGAGCAACCTCGTCCGCCTGCACAGGCAACATGGCGACATAAACCACCAGTAGCATCCCAGTCAGCAGACACCGTTTGGCACTCCGTAAGAAAACTATGTCCGTATTGCACTGCATCACTCTTCCTCCTCGCTGGTAATGGGTAAGTCTTCATCGCCCTCCGGGCGTTGCGGGAACTCCACGTTATACTCCGTTGCTGTGCTTTCGTCCTTTTCTTTCCCTAATCCAAACAATCGCTGTAACCGCGTTCGTTCAGGCTGTCGTATGCCCCGCGGATCCGTCTCGAATGCGCCGGATTCGTAATATCGCAACACTTCGGCTTCAGCAGCACGGCGTTGCGCGGGATCTGCGTGAAAAGCCTCCTGTATCGGCTGGCTCTGTACAAGCTCCGGACGAATGAATATGATCAACTCGCGGACGGTGGAGATACGTCTTCTGGGACGGAACAGATATCCGAGTATCGGAATATCCCCCAACAGAAACACGCGTCCTTCTGATAGCGTCGTTTCCACGGATTGCAGCCCTCCCATCACCAGAATCTGCTGATCATGGACACTCACAAACGAGTTGGCACGGCGCGTTCCAATGATAGGCTGAATGTTGTTGTCGATTGTCTGCGTGTCCACCACAGTTTCAACCACCTGCTCGATATCCAACTGTATCACGCCATGCTCGCTAATCAGTGGCCTAACTGTCAACTTGATGCCGATATCGCGGTACTCGATCTCCGATCGTGTTGCCAGACTCCGATCCAGCGTCGCGGTAGAGCTGGTAATGATCGGCCGCGCTTCGCCAACATTAATATGCGCGGGACGATTGTGTGTCGTGGTAATACTGGGGGCTGAGAGAATCCGCACATTGCGGTCCTCGCGTGCCACACGGAATACCGTACGCATACTAAAAGGGTCGACGGTGATTCCCATATCCAATGCCGCACCACTACTATCTAATTGTGGGCCTGTTGCAATCAAGCCTCCTCTGCCAATAAACGATTGTTCAGAACCTGCGCCGGATGCCGGCGCATCATCGCCATCTGCGCCCGCAGCCGCAGTAATGCCTCCCTGCCCTGCCGCAACAATGCCCCCCCCCGCCTGGAAATCGAAAGGATTGTCATAAGAAAACCCGAATGAGTTCAATCCCGAAACCTGTCCCTCTGAAAGAGATACTTCTGCGATCACAACCTCGATGCGCACTTGCGGCAAGACCCGGTCAATCTGGCCTACAAGGTAATCGACTTGCTCCAGATCAAACGCCGTTCCGTAAGCGATAACCGTATTGGCCCGTGTGTCGGCCGTTAACGTAATATACGGACTGAACTGCAGATCTCGATCCAGATCTACTCCCAGATATTCGAGCGTATCGAAAGTACTTCCTGCATCTTCTTCCTCTGCATCCATATCCCCACGATTTTCATCCGCATCACGCTGTTGCCCGAAGAAACGCCTTAACGTGGCTTCCCGCTCTCGCACCCGCTGCTGTGCCTGGATCAAGGGAGTCAAGGTGCGCAGGATATCATTTGCATCACCATGCCGGATGACAAAGACACGGCTCTGCGTCCTTGGTGCCACCTCGATGTCCGTGCTGGATACCAATTGTCGCAATTGCTCCATGTCTGCCGCCGTTCCGTATCCTAAAAGCGAGTTATTGCGAGGATTGGCTACAACCGAGACATACGGGCTGAATTGCATGGCCTTGCCCGGATCAAAAAGCGTATCCATAGCGGTGCCATCCTGCTCCTCCGCATCCTGCCCCGTCCGAAATTGCACCGCCCGGAACTGCGATTGAACCACTGCCATTGCCCGGCGCTGATTATTGATAATCCCCATCAACATCCCTGCAATCTGCGACGCTTGTGCATGCTGCAGAATGAACACCTCGCTTACGGTGAGAGGCGCAACCTCCACATCAATTTCCCCGGCAAGCCGATTCACATGTTCCACATCCGCATGCGTACCATACACGATCAAGGCATTGTTCCGCGCATCGGGAACGACCGAGAGAAACGGACTGAACTGCAATGCCGGGTCTCCTTCCGCTAATGGCGGGGACGGTTCCCGTTCTGCGCCCGTGCGTGTGTCCAGTCCCTCCGATCCATACCGCTGTAACGCACGCCGCTGCCCGGTAATGATAATCTGCAGGACACGGGAAACATGGTTGGCATCTGCATGACGCAGGGGAATGATGCGGCTCATCGTGATCGGCTCTACCGCCACATCCGCCTTTTCGATCACTTGCGCGATCCTGCGGATATCGCCGTCGGTTCCATACACGAGTATTCCATTGCTGCGGCGGTCAGCGATTACCACGGCAAAATCGCTGAACGCAAAGCCCATCTCCTGCTCGACCTGCATCTCTGCCGATTGCTCGTCGGTATCCGTAGTGTGGCGCAAGCCCAACTGCTGGAATGTGCGCCGCTGCGACCAGACAAGCGAAGATAGCAAACGGCTGAGGGCATCCGCCCCCGCATGTCGCAAATAAAACATCTGGCTGCTAGTAATCGGGGCCGTCTCCCGGTCGAGCTCTGCCACCAGCGCTTCCATCCGCATGAGATCCTGTAACGTGCCATAGAGGAATATGGCGTTTGTCGTCCTGTCCGCATGGACCAGGGCATAGGGCGTGAATTCAAAACTGCTCTCAGCATCGGCTGCCATCGGGCCGTCTATGCCATCCTGCGTTCGCCTCACATCCGCGCGTATCCCCTGACGCCTGAACGCCAATTGCTGCAGAGATATGATTCTCTGCAAGGTTGCCGCGACCGATGTCGCTTGCGTGTGCTGGATGGTAATCGTCTTGCCGGACGTAACCGGTGCGTACTCTCGATCCAACTGTTCGATCAAGGGCTTGATTTTATCGAGATCGGCACGGGTACCATACACAATCAACGAATTCCCTGATTGTTCCGTGAAGATCGTCATAAACGGGCTGAAATCAAATGCAGCCTCCGCCTCGGCGGCCACGTCGGCACCATGCATCTCGTCAGCCAGACGCCGACTGTCGGTACGCCCCAATTGTTCCTGCCGGAAAATGTTACGCTGCGTCTGCACCATACGCGAAATCAAGTTGCCAATCGTGGGGGCAAATGCATGGTTCAATCGGATCACTTCACTGATCAATAAAGGTGCCGTCTCGCGATCCAGATCGGCAATCAAAGCTTCGGCTCTGGCAATATCTGCATGGGTACCATAGGCAACAATCGCATTGTTAGCCAAGTCCAGCCAGATGCTCATGTAGGGACTGAACTGCAAATCCTGCGCAATCTGCTGCAATTCAGTCACAACCTCGCTCGCTGAGACAGGTTCCGGCACGGCGATGGTAACGCCCTCTCCCTCAGGTGCAGTAGTCACCCCATCGGTGCCGACACCATCCCCAACCCGTACATCCATTTCTATCCTGGCAGGATCATGCGACCGTATTCCAGAGCGCTGCCACGCGCGTTGCTGGTGCCGTACGATCCCGTTCATGATATTATACAAGGATCGGATATTTCCATATTGCACGGGGATGACGCGACTCGTCGTCATGGGAGCTATGTCGGCATCCAAAAGCGCGGCGAGCTCTTCAATGTAGGCACGGTGCTCGCGCGGGGCCACCACGACAAGATGGTTGGCTTGACGGTTAATCTGAAAGCTGGCGCGATTAAGCGCAGGGTTTGCCTGATGCCGTTGCGCATGCTGCAAAGCCTGATGCAGATTCTGCACCGTACTATTCTGTGCAGGCACGACAAATACGTCAGCTTGCCGATCCACCGGTTGATCCAGCATTTCAACAACACGCGCTATGGTTTCCAGATTTCGCCGTGTATCAAACACCATAATAGCATCGCGCCAGGTCAAATTGGCAATGCTCGAAAGTCCTCCCGGAGAAAGCATACCCCGCACCTGCTGGAAGACGTCTCTTGATGCTACATGCTTCAAATCAAACACGCGCCCATAGATCTGCTGCCCGTCTATTTCGCCAGGCTGATCGACATCCAGCAGCACTGGCCCCGATGTGAGGGCCTGCGACAACGGGCGTGCCTCCACAAAACCGGCGTCACCTTTGATCAGAATTACCCCATTCAAGCGCAACAACGTTTCGATCGCCAGTATAGCCTCATCTCGCCGCAAAGGATCCTGCGTACGAAACGTCAACTGTAACGAAGGAAGCCCCGACCCCGGGATGATCGTGCGCCCGCTGAATGTTTGCAGCAAATTCAAGACGTGCGGCAAAGCCATACGCGTCATCACAATCGGGCCCACTTCATCATCAACTGCCAACTCTTGCACAGGCGTGCAAACGATCGACAGCATCGGTTCAGAACCCTCTTGTTCCTTATCAGCTTGTGCCTGGACGACCATCAAACTGCATAAAGATGCAGCCAAGACGAACCTCATCACAGCATACAACCGGCTTTTTTTTGTCTTATTCACGGTTCTTCCTCACTATCTAGCGCATCATCCAGCGCATTTGTATCGTCAATTGAATCATCAAATACTTCAATTTCAACCGGGTCCCGTGGTGGAGCGAAACGTGACTCGTAGGCGGCAACCACCAGGCGAGCCCGTAACCATCGAGGATCCGAACGGTTCGCTGTCAGCGACAATTCTTCCAATGTCACATAGGGATAGTGGGCACGGATCTGGCGTTCCAAACGAATCAAATCTGCCAGACCCGCATTTTGCAGCCCCACCCGCAGGGTATGCCGCCGGAACAGATCCACCTCCGTCGTGGTTACAGGACTTAATTCATACGTCAGTCTACGCTGCCGGGCCAACCTATCCATCAATGCTACCAGACGCGATGCATCCAGCGTAGATGCCATATTGATTTGCGCCAGCTCCTTTTCAAGACGTTGCTCGATATCCAAGGCATTTGCCAGCCAAGCCTCCTGCTGTCGCCATTCACTCTCGGTCTGCTGTCGCATAGGCGCAAGTTCATCATGCAGCCTCCAGAGATAACTGCCCCACATCAGCAGCCCAACGCAAACCAGTGCGCTCAGCATCGTAGATTCACGCGGGGTCATACGGGAAAGCACGCTGGACAAAGTCATTCCGCACCACCTTCCGCAAACCGGGCCCCTGGTGCTACCTGCACGGCCAATGTAAAATTGACACCGCGCTGGGTACTCTGCATATCACGAACCTCGACCGAAGCATACTGGCCCGCACCTCGCAACGACTGGACATATTGATTCACGATGGCGACGCTCGGAGCTTCTCCCGAAACGCCGATGGTTCCATCACGCGAAAAACTCGTGGAAGCAAACGAAACGGTATCTGCCCGC
The DNA here is from genome assembly GCA_003567005.1 of PVC group bacterium. GTDB lineage: Bacteria > Verrucomicrobiota > Kiritimatiellia > UBA8416 > UBA8416 > T3Sed10-140. The sequence goes on along the minus strand of PXBF01000111.1, from coordinate 87,498 downwards.
AGATCATTCATCGCCATCAGCCAATCAAACGCCTCCATCGGGGAGGCCACCAATCGTGCCGTGGACTGAATCATCGCTTCCTTCTCCTCCAGATCTGCCACGATACTCCTGCGAGCCTCCACTTGCCGCATGCTCTCGGACAGCGCACGGAGCAACAACAGATACCTCACATGCGCGGCTCCCAGCAAAATCGCCAATATGAATACGCCCTGTATACAGATCCGTAACCGTCGCAGCGCTCTGCGCCGGTTGCGCTCTTGATCCAGAAAATCGGCATCACGCACGTCGGCAGCGATCAGCGCAGCCGCTGATGTCAAATATCCACGCTTCCACGTATTCCATGCCTCTCCGGGAACAGCTTGCTGCTGCAACTCGAATGTGATCGAGCGGTTCACCCTGCACGCGATCCCCACACAACGAACTACGCCATCAGCCACGGCCTCGTCATCGGTTCGCGGTGCCGCCTCCAGCATGGATGTCCGCAAGGCCCACACCAGCTCATCCGTACAATCCTGGGGCAAAAAACAACTCCGCACGTAATCCGGACAGCTCTTGCGTGCGGGAAAACGCACAAGAGTCAAACAATCAGGTTCCAGCAAAAAGACCCAGGTCGTGCACTTCCAGTTAAGTCCGCACAGGCAGCTAAAAGCAGGCAGCACGGCATGCAGGTTCTCATCTTCTGCGGCATGCACCTGCTCGCGCAATGCGGCATAGGCCAGCACCGCACTCTGCCCCTTACCTTTCTCCGTCAGGTAACCCCAAGCCACAGCTTCTATCGGGAACATCGATACATACTCAATTTCTCCCTCGACAAAACCGGGTAGATCCCGCTGCGTAACACCAGCAGGAACCACAAGCGCATCAGTCACGAAACGAGCCGACGAGACCAAACGCACGCCGTTCATCACGTCGGAAACAGGTGCAATCGACAACCCACCCCCCGCGCCATGTGCTGCGACTGTATCTTCAGTAGCGGCGTCACGGGCTGTTGGCTCCTCTAGCCTATTATCCGATGTAGAACGAATACTCAAGATTTCCCACCCCAAGTTTGTATATACACGATTTTCATCGGATATATATCTTCCGGATCCGACTCTGTTGAATCGAGACGCGCCATTAACCTGAAAGTAGTCGTGCCATAAAACACACGCACATCAACCTCTAGATATCGGCTTTCCGCACGAAAATCCAGCAGATTACCCGAATTATCACGAGGCAGATCGGCTTCGACAACCCCCGGACGCAAAATTCTGTCAACGAAGGTACCTCGCTTTCCATCAGGTCCGGTCAGAAAATCCACGACACGATCAACTTCGAAGTTCAAATCCTCCGCCAGTGTCTGCAATACCAATATCGGAGCTGTGTTCATATTGACAGGGCCATCACTCCAGACAGAAACATGATCCTCGAATGTGCGAAACCGGTCATTAGGAACGCCCACTTCATCAAAAAAAAGACGATCAAAGCCTTGGATCAGGAGTAAATCCTGTATATCCGTTATCGGTGCATTGGCAGGCCGGTAAGGCGGTGACCGCAGCATGTAGGTCTCAGCCTCCGCACCATGTAATCGTGGACGATCATCGCGATCAATCCAATCCAGCAAACTATGCGTGAGCACAAGGGCATCATCAGCCGAGAACTCCATCAGCTCGAAAAAATGCTTCCAGCGATCTTCCGAAGTATGATTCAGAGGCAAAAGCCCCGATTCATCCCTGATACGTACCTCGACCTCAAAACCCTCGGGAAACAGGATGGCTGCACTCTCGTCCAGTTGCTCTCCATAGGCTGCCGGCTCCTCTCCCGTCGCAAAATCATCTTCACCCCGCGCGGCCGAACCGGCAAATACCATTGGGTCCCCCCATCCTTGTGCCGGATTATACAAGCCATCATCGAGCAAACGGATTTCTGCCAAAACCCCAATCGTAATTTCCAGAGCTTGAAAAGCAAGATTACGGGCGACGACGGCTTCATCTCCTCTCCCACGCACGGCCATTTCCGACTTTACCCGCCCCATAAACTGCAACACGATCCAGCTTCCCAGCATAATAAACCCAAGCACCAGCAACAGCGCCCCCCCCGCACGCCGCCCCTTCCCTGCTTGTTTCACTGTATCGCCGTCTACTACGTTCATAATCTCTCGCTTAACCCGTAACTTCATTTTTACATACAAGATGATGTGGTCTTACCAAAGCGTCACCACTAGACGATTTCAATAATCAATATCCAACACGGAATGTCCAATGTCCAAATACAGGAGTCTTAACTTGATAATTGGAAATTGGACTTGGATATTGGATATTCAATTCCCAAGTTTCATCATACATCATCTTGGCAGCCCAAGTGCCCTAACTTGCCTATAACTTCATGCTCTCACACTCGACACCCGACACCCTAATACACCAGCACATTGCGCGCATGCTTGCGCAGCCGCACCGTCTGCATCACTTCCTGTCCATCCTTTTCAAATAGAATCCGTAAAGCACCCGGTGGCTCCCGGCGCACCTCATCCGCTTCCTCGCGCAAGGATGTATAGATCCAGGCATTGCGTTCGATATCCAGCTCCCCTAGTTCCACATCACGGACCCATGGCGAAAGCATGGTCCGCTGCATCACGACGCGTCTGCTTGTATGGCGCGGGGGAATATGCCATAGAAAAAATAACCCCTCGTCCGGCTCGAAGCCAAGCCAGGCATCAACACGCGGCTGTGGCCGTACCTCGGTCACAAAAAAGGGATGCCCTTTCCTCAAACGTACATGAAAGGTGGGTTGACTGCCCCTCGGCGGAGCCTGCCAGCCATAGTGGCGATCTGCCTGGTCCCGGGCCAGATCAACAGACTGATCAAACAGGTACGACAAAAATCCTGTTACACCCTCCGCATGTTGCACCAGAACCGGTTCCTCCTCGATCTGATCCCAGAAATGCACCAGCCCGTAAAGCACATGCGAAGCCGTACCCAGAATAAAAGTCAGCAACAGGATAGCCAGCAGCACCTCCAAAAATGTCATGCCTGACCTTTGATTCATTCAAAAACCATCCTGACCTTTACACTCACAACGATGCCCTTCCTTGCACATCTCTCTCCCAAGCTTCCCGTTTGGCCTGCAATAACGTTTCCCGCTCTCCCGCGTCATACCAATCCGGTCGATATACATAATATGTAATAATGGTTTCCCCGGTTGTGTCTTCCAACTGCATTTCAATCGTCACCGTTACCGCATGCACATCCAGAACCGCCGTCGGCAACACTTCCGCACGCCAGCGTGCAATAGACGGTTCGCCAGACCCGGCATTTTCGAACTCCCCCTTGCGTAAATGGGCCTGTGTCCGCACCTCGCCTCCCGCCTCCAGCTCGGCACGGTCTAGGATCTGCAACAACTCATGGCGTATCGCATCGACATAGGCCTGATGATCCAAACGCGTGCCCGTAATACTCAACCCCATCCGGGCATGTAGGGCCGTCTGGCAAAAGACTGCCGCCGCAGCCGCAAACAACGCCAGGGCAACAACCGTCTCAGCCAATGTAAAGCCAGCGCGACGCATCAGTCCTCCTCCCGTTCCAAAGGTACTACGGTAAAAGGATCGAGGACCAACCGCAACACTTTCCCCGCCTCCCGCAAATGCATGGCAAACGGCACGGATACACCACTGGGATGAAAAGGCACTGTAAAGATGGGGTCTGTTTCCCACTCGTAAGAACCGATTGCGCGCTCGGGATCCCCCGGCAACACACGATGAAATCGGACTTCCACATCCTCTGCCCCGTCTACAGACGCATAGGGATATTCGGAGAGTGTAATGCCGCTATCCGTTGCAACGCGCAAGACATTCGATTCCGCAACATGCACCAACATCACCGGATCATTGCTGCTGCGGGCCGCATAATGGGCATCACGAACTGCGGCCAGCACCAACACCTCCATCGGTCTTACATCCAATTGTCCCATCAGACGCTGCACAGGCACAATCACAATGGAGGCAACGGCAACCAGCAAAAAGAGAGCCATGAACACTTCAGCAGCCGTGAAACCACATTTCCGGCTCATGCATCCCCCCCGATCATCCTATGGATCAAATTACTCTTTCGTAAGCGTCCAGTTGCCGATATTCTGGTCGCTGTCACGACCATCCGGCCCCCACGACCACAGATCATAGCTATCCGGATTATGTTCGCCGGGACTGCGATACTGGTAGGGATTGCCCCACGGATCGGGGTTTAACTGTTTTATGTAAGGTCCCCGCCAATTCGTGGTATCCTCAGAAGGAGGCGTCAGCAACGCATTTAAACCTTCTTCTGTTGTTGGATACTGCCCCATATTGATCCGATACGACAACAACGGCGTCGTCAGCGTCTCTTGCACAAATAAACGGGCTACTTCCTCACGCCCGCCCCCAAGAATGCGGTCCAGATTGCTAACGAGTAAGCCTGCAATCGCCGCCAGCAAAGCAATGGCAATCAAGATCTCCAACAATGTAAAACCAGCCTTGGAAGACAAAGAACGCCGATTCATCCCGCCTGTACACATAAAACACCTCTTCGTGATTATCGCGTCATCCGCAGTAAACTATACGCGATAAGAGGGTACCGAATGGTTCCGGTCTGCACAAGGGGCTATTCAGCATTAGAAACGAATCCATGCAGCATACCAATACTTCCTGATTCATTCTCGTGCGCTTTCAATCTTGCCAATACGCAATAAATCCCCCATGCGCCGCGTCCCCTCCCATTCCTTCACAGCCATATCACGCAAACTCCAATGCACGCTTGCGATAGTGCAAATAGTTTTCATAGGAGACCTCGGCGGGCACGCCATGATCGCAGGTTGGAATATATCCCCCACGCGCCTGCATCGCCGGAAAGATACGATCTACCATCCGATCAATGGCATCCTTACCTTCCGCCAGAACACGCTTGTCGATTCCTCCGCTTATCACGAGGTCGGGATGCTGTTTGCCGATTTCCACCACATCACAACCTGAGGCGACCTCAAACGGACTCATCACATCCATGCCTAGTTCCTTGTATAGCGGAATGACCGGCGGCGCATTACCATCGGTATCCACCTGAAAATACAGGTGACGCGAAGGATCGAGTTGACGCGCCTTGATCGAGGAAAGCAATTCCTGATAATAAGGAAATAAAAATTCACGTATCATATCGGGCGATATCAAAGAGCCATGGTTGTAGCAAATATCTTCAGCAATGAAAACTTGGTCGAGCGTCACATATTCCTGACGTTTCGCAATCACAGCCTGTGCCAAAGCGAGCCAAGTCTGCATGCAATCATGAATCAATTCCGGCTCATCATAAAACTTGTAGAGCAAATCCCCCGGACCAATCAGGCTGCGTAGATACATATATCCACCAATCAAGCTTTGCGTAACGAGCATACCTTTCGCGATTTTAGGATATCTTTCCTTCGCCCTCTCTTCGATATGAGCAAAACGCCGCTCATCATGTGGATCTAACCGCCATTTGCAATGTTCCTCCCAAGAACGCATGTCCTTTACCGGATGATCCACATACTCAGGCATGAAACCACTGCGTTTCCCCTTGAAGCACAACACATGTCGCCCAGCATGATCCTGCACGAGTTCATGCTCACCCCGGTCTTCTAAGATTTTCTCTTCAAACGCAGGCAAGAATTCAGCCTCGCACCAACCCAAACCGCCAAAACCAACCTGGGACTGTGGCGAATAGCCAAATAATTCGCGGCGATCCACATCTTGCGGCATACCTTCCTCTGCCCAGCGTTCCAGCGAATAGAACCCAAACTCACCTTGCAAAAAAGGAAGCCCTGGTGTAATGGCGTATGTATCACGCAACAAACGCGCCGTTGGATCCATTTGATCTCTTGGCACCATTGATGTAATCCCTTCAACAACATCCGAACGCATCATCTCAGTCTCCATCGTCATGTAAATCGCATTCCCCCATGCAAACTGCGGCAATGCGTCATTCCAAATACAGAAAAATGTTCCGTCTCCCAACTTACGCGCTACTACAAATCCTCGCTCTGGCTCCATGTATAGAGCACTTCACTCTCATCCGTTAGACCACGAGTAACTAATTCAGGATCATATAGCATTTCCACTTTTGTGACTTCGCCATCAGCAGCAGAAAGATTAATTGCAGCTACATTTCGAACGAAATCCCCACGACCCTCATCGCTCTCGCGGATTGCAACCGGAAGCATATACGCCATTACCGTCCCGCCTTGCGTAACGCGAAGCGCGACATTACCATCCTCGCTTGTGTAGCCGAGTGCCACTGCATCCTGACGATCCTCGTCGCGATTGGCATCAAACAGGCGGATGCGTCCGGCCTCGTAAGGTCCAATTGGAGCATACACAATGTTCGCATCGGGTATCGTCCGGTGCGCTGTCACTAAAATGCTGATGACATCGACATCCCGTTCGACAGGAAACTGCACGCCATCATTCTCAACGATGTCGTCATATGCACCACTCTCGGCATTCCATCTGGCATATTCCCCTAGATCCTCGTTCCACACAACCAAGCGATTGTTGAACAAATTGCGCATGCGCATCACGGAATAATCGGAAAAATGCTTGAACATATAATCCTTTAAATTACTGCGACCGCCCCCAGCCATCGGGTCTAATTTCCAAACCAAAGCACCGTCGCGTTTCTCACGGGGCGAAATAAAATCGCGCCGGCCGAGATCAAATGCCCAATGCGGCCCCGCGTTGGGCCGTGCATCCTCACCTGGCGTTTCACCATACATCGTTGAGCGATACGGATATTGCCGGTTATGCGTCCAGTGCGGCAATCCAAATGCATGCCCCAGCTCATGAATCAAAATACCATGCCGATGCATGCTGCCAACGCCACGAAATTGACCACCAAGCCCCCCCGCATGGACACCGCAAATGTTGCCATAATACACCCGCCAAGGATTGTGATGACCCGCAGCACGCTTCAAAGCTCTCGTCCAAGCCATGGACAACGATTGTGCCCCCACAAATGACTCCCCGGTCTTCTCGACAAAATCTGCTTCACTGCGCCACCGCGTGACTGGCATCCCGAGAATCGGCTGCATCACAAACTCGCGCATCATGATACGGGGAACTTGAATAACTCTCAAATCGGCAATAGGTAGTTTGGCCTTCAGCTCTGCCTCCCAACCCTGCGGATAATCAACGGCCCCACCTTGCCCGAAGAAATGAAAATCAAACATATTCATAACGAGCCGATTCGGTGCTCCCACCTCCAAATCATCAAAGGTCCGACGGTCAAGCACCGTAATTCGGTTGGCGGAAACGCTATTGACGTAATCATGGTCATCGAGATGAAGATCAAGATAATCATAGTCCCGCAGTTCGATGGCAACTTGTAGCCCTGGCCTCACCCAATTCGCCGGGATGATGCCAGTATAACTGTCGCTATACTGATGCTCCATGAGCAACGGATCCCCCTCCGGCCTTGCCGGCAAGGTACGTGGCCCTTTGAGCCCTATTTCTTTTGTTTCTCTACCGAGCTGCAAAACAGCAAAGACATACGGAGCAACCTCAGTCGCTTCCGCATACACTTGCACTTTGACCAAAGCCTCTAATTCACTGACCAACCCAAAGTGTGGATGATCCGGCTCCAGTACATGCTGCTGTGCAAAAAACACGGTATCAATCGTCAGGTCATCCTGACCGGCAAAGCCAAACGAAAGCGTACACACCAAAATCATCAGACCCGACATGAATAATTTCAACATTCCCTTACTGTCCTCTCTTTTTTGTCTTGCTCTGCTAACAATCCTCTTTATCGCCAATGCCAAGTGCCTGCATGAGCCCTTTCCTCCACGCTCTCATGTAAACGTCACCTATCATCACAAAAACAACCCGCCGCTACAAGGCTTGGTGCTCACATTGTACCAACAGTACGGCACTTCTTCCAGGCACAGCGATACGACTCCTCAAACAATGCCTCAAGACTGGCAATCGGTACATCCGGCGTAGCACCATTTCCAAGTGTAAACATGAATCTTCCATCCTCTCGGAAATACAAATCGAACATGTCCCGTGTTTCAGCCCGCACCTCCTCGGGCGTCCCATATGGAATCGTTTGCTGTACATCAAAGCCGGCCCAGAAGCATACCTTGCCCCCGTATTTGGCAACGGCGTCCTCGGCACGCATGGCAAATTTTTGAATGGGATGAATCACATCCAGCCCCATATCGATCAATTTTTGCAAATGCAGATCGATATCCCCGCAGGCATGCAGCCAGAAATGCATCCCCATCTCATGCGCAGCATCAATTTGCCGCTTGTAATAGGGCGCATAGAAGGCATCAAAGATTTCGGGAGAAAAGAAAGGGCCCGTCTGGGTACCCAAATCATCCGTTACGTAGATACCATCCGCCCCCGCTGCCTTCATCCGCCTCATCACCCCCAGATAAAACGCGGTGAGTGCTTCAAACAGGCGGTGAACCTCATCGGGGTTCGTATAATAGTCCATCAGAGCATCCGTCATGCCACGCAACTGCCAATGACGCTCAAAGTAGTTGTACCACCAATGCCCAGCCCGATACGACCCATTCTCCTCCGGGTTATGAACCAATAACCCAGGATAATCAGCAGATGGAAAATGCTCCAGAATATCATCTAGCATCGCCCAGTCGGACAACGGGGCCGCCGCATCATGCGCTGCATGCACAGGCGTATCAGGCTGTTTGCCGTGCATCCAACAATAATGCGGATCATCTGCTGGCGGATCCCATACCGGCACATTCAGCCAGCGAATAAATTGTACGTCCTGCGGATGTGCCGCCAACAGTTTATGCAACCGATCCCGATGCGCAGGGTTATCATACAGATTGGGCCCACACCACTTCTGAAACATAATCGGTACGCGCCGCGCACAGCCACGCCCCTCTATCACACGCTTTACTTCTTCCCGCGTCAATGTATCTTCCATTGCCTACCTCATCTGCCTATCCCAAAATGCTGTTTACATACGAACCATCTCACAGATACTATCGACTGAGCATCACCAACAAAAGGAGATTCATGAAACCGAATATCCTCATGATTCATATGGAGAGCTGGGATGGACGCATGCTCGGGTGCCAAGGCTATCACCCCGCTATGGAGCAAGCGACACCCAATATCGACGCGCTGGCAGCCAACGGCACGCGCTTTGCCAACACATACTGTAGCAACCCGATTTGCTGTCCCTCACGCGCAAACATGCTTTCGGGCACCTACACGCATGAATGCGAAAGTTGGAATAACTTCAAGGGACTCGAAACAGGCATGTGGACATACGACCGCGGGCTGCGTGCAACCCACGAGGTTCTTTTGCTGGGAAAACATGATGATCATCTCACGGGACACCATTCGATCATGAACCGTGTCGCCGATTTGCTGGAACCATTAAATGTGCGCAACTTGCCGGTAATGAATGAAGATGCAGCGCAAAGCATCAAGGTGGCCCCCGACCGCAATCACCGCTTTCACCAGGCCGATTGGCACATGTTTGATCAGGCGGCTGACTTTCTAAAAAAGAAAGCGGATGAAGGCCCAGAGGGACGCCCCTTCTTCCTTTGCCTGAACCCTGGTTTGGTGCATGCCGCATTCCATACCAATGCGTATTGGCTTGATAAAATCAACGAAGACCTCATAGACGCACCACCTCTCGATGAAACCAATCATCCGGCCAATGTTTACCAATTCAAAGCCAAGGCCTGGCGCAACGGCCTCGATGCAGACACCGTGCGACGCGTACGCAGGGTCTACTTCGCCATGTGCGCAGAAGCGGATGCCATGGTTGGTGAACTGGTAAAAGCACTGAACGACTGTGGCCTCGCAGAAAACACCACAATCATCTTTTCCAGCGACCACGGTGAACTTGCCATGGAGCATCAGCAATACTACAAAATGAGTCTTTTCGAAGGATCCGTCCGTGTTCCACTCATCCTTGCAGGGCCTGGCATAACAGCCGGACAAGTGATTGAAAGCCCTGTCAGCTTGATCGATATCGCACCAACCATTTGCGACTTGGCAGACATACCGCCACGGTCTTGTTTCTCGGGCGAATCGCTGCTGCCGCTGGCACGTGGCGAAACCAACGAAAGCCGTGGTTGGGCACTAGCGACCTATTGCGGTGTCACAACGAATACCATGTCACACATGCTGGTCAAAGATCAATACAAGCTGATCATTCACGAGGGCTATCCTTCGCGATTGTTCAATCTGGCAGAAGATCCCGGCGAGTTAAACGATCTGGCAACAATCGAGCCGGATCGGGTTCGCGAAATGACGAACTTGCTCGAGTCCGTAATCGACCGAAAAGAAACCTTGCGGATTTGGGAGGACTACCGGCGCCATACGTTCGCACAATTCCAACGCCAAGCCAAACGCGGTCTATACCTTGACCAAGGCTACAGCCTCCGCAAATCACCCTCCTCCGATTACCGGGAAATCATGAACAATGCTTTCACCGGTTGGAGCGACGAAGACGAAACACGCGTGGCACAATGGCTGGCAACAACGCTCGAATAACAACCACAGTCACCGCACCGGAAACAGAAATATCTACAGCTGACTTCTGACTATGTTGCAAAGATATTACTTTTTTCCTTCATCAGTGCTTCCACTTCATCCAGTTCGATCGGGGCTGCTCCAGTTAAGCGCTCGCAACCATCGCGGGTAACCACGATCGTATCCTCCACACGGATGTACTGCTGACGATCGCGAAACATGGCCATAGGATCGACGACAAACACCATCCCCTCTTCGATAACTTCATCACGCCATTTGCCCACAAAATCATGGACGCTGAGTCCGACACAATGATTATAAGGGCCGCCCCCGCTCAGCATGCGGTCGATGGGCTCCGGTAGATTCCCATCCGGAAAAAAGGCCGGCACAAAATCCTTGCGCATACACGCTCTGGCCTCTGCATAAGCATCCTGAGCAAATATCCCGGGCCGGATTAAACGGAGCAGTATTTTGTGATATTCCACAATGAACCCATAAATCTGGCGGTGCCAATCGCTATAGATTCCCGATACCGGCCAAATTCGCGCGATGTCGCTTGAGTAATGGCGCAGGTCTGGCCCACAATCCATCAATACAACCTCACCATCCTGCAGCAAACAGTTATTGAAGTGATAGTGACCATTAACAATACGCTTGCCGCTGGCAGCAATCACGCCATAGCCCAGATCGCAGTTCCCGTAAGTGGAATATATATACTTGGCAATGCCTTCCAATTGGCTTTCGCACATACCCGCATGCGTGGCCTTCATGGACTCATTCATAATGAGCGCCGACAGATACCCGGCCTGACGCAACACTTCAATTTCGGCCGAACTCTTGATGCGGCGCAGACGTCCTATCATATCGCTAGCATCTTCAATCTGCATGCGAGGGAAGCGCTCTCTCAGTTTGCGAAGTAGAACCTTATGACGAGGTTCCACGCCATCCCACTCAGATGCTTCACGTTTCTGGGCACAACCATTGGCCTGAAACCGGGTAACCCCCCCGCCCTCACTTTCGCAAAACGGCATATAGAGTGTTCCGACCTGCTGCAAGGCAACACCCATCTGTTCGATGGGCTGGGCATCATCGAACCCAAGGCGCGCGCGGATCATATCGGCTTCCTCAAAACCAAGGCGATCGTCGGCCTCGCCTTCAACTTCATCGCGCGGCGGGAGAAATACCGTGCTGTGTGCATCTTTGCCTCGCACCAGCAAAAAGGACTGCAGGACATCCAACCCCGTAAAGTAGTAGAATGTGGCATCCTGACAAGCCCGGTGTCCCGCTTGCGCAGGGGCAGCCGGGATCAAGGCATAAGCATCAGGACCGATTTTATCGGCAAGTTTCCGGCGACGTCCCTGTAATTCTTCCACCGAAAAATCGCGTGTAAACAATCGATCCTGCCCCTTGACATGCAAAAACATATCACGGCAACGATCCAACACATCCGCCACATCATGTTCGCAATTCACATTTGCTCCTTTCATTCATGAAAATAGCCTTTTAAATCTTGTGAGACAATCCATTGCATCTCGTGATTGACGGGGCCAGAGCGCATGCCACAAACGCAAGGCTCGATTTCTGGCGGCGGTTATCGCCAACCAGCAGCAATCGAGATCAATGGCTCGGCACCCTCTCCCGGATCTTCCATAGCTTCCAATTCCTCAATGAATGCTCGTACCGCTTCTGCTTTGCCTAGCGACAGATGACGCGGGAAATTGGTTTCTTCATGTTCAAAATAATGTGCAGCTTCTTCCAGTTCAGGAATCGCGACACGAACATGCGCACCATATCCGCGCAAGATGTCCAGCACTTCAGGCACACGACGTTGACTGCCATGCCCCCACATGCCCGTAAGATATGCAACAGCATCGTCGATACCTTCCCGCACCCGGAATGCTTGCAAGCGCCGCAAGGTTTCCATCTGGATGGCGGTATTGTAACCAATCGCATAAGTAGCCCTTGCATGTTGAATTTCAGGCCAAAGCGCCTTGAACTCTTCAAGCGTAAGTTCTCGTAACACATGATCAGCGATCGTGCTACGGGTGGAACCCTGCTTGGATGTCAACAGTGCACGCGTCGCATCCAGCTTGCGATCACGGTCCTCAACCGCATGTGCCCGGTTAAGCAGATTGCCTCTGCCAAAGAGCGCATCCGCAGTTCGCCGATGAACGACGTCGTAGGGATCATGATCCAGTTGTCGAGCCGCCATATCGAATAGAGCATCCACGGCGCGCGGGTCATCTGACTGCCCCAGAGCCAGAATGGCATTGATCTGCAGAACCCGATCCTCAGCATCCAGCAAGGCAATCAAATCATCCACGACGGGTTGTGCCCGTGATCCGAGATGCCGCAAGGCTTTGCAAGCACCATAGCGTGCATAACGGTTCTCAGCTTGCAGCATTTCACGCAATGCATCCAATGGGGGTGCCGCGTCCTCGTTCGCGGCCAACGCGATAGCGGCCTGTTCGCGTGCCACGGGAGACCAGTGACCCAACTTACGAAGCAACGCTTGCGTCGAAAGCCCCTTGAACTTATCCGGCCAACGAACCATACCTGCAGGAAGACGCCCCGCCTCGATGACATCCGCCACCTCTTCGGGCGTCAACACCGTTGTTAATACTTCGCGTCCCGCAATCGCCAATTGCTGACGCGGAATACTGAATAGTAGCAGACGCTGTCCTGTTGTTCCCCAGTTGCTGTAAACGCCTCCGACAGGCTGGAAGTCAAATCCACCGTCCCAACGACGCTCCAGATCAAGGCGCCAAAGATCCTCACGCAAGAAGGCCGTCAACGCCTCCTGCCCCGCGCGCCTAGCACCAAGCCCGCCCCAGAGGTCGCTCCAGAAATGCCCCGTGTGACCGTGTTCGCGAATCGAATGCGATGCCACACTCATACGACTGAAAAAGTCCGTGCCTTTTCCATCTCCCAGCAGCGCATAGCCGACCGCAGCTGCCGCCGTCCTGCCGTTCTCATCGTAAATCAAACCACCAGGAAGATTTTCCCCATACGTCACGCTACCGACATCAATGAAGTTGTTCAGAAACTGATGTTTCTTTTGTATGGCACTTTCGATTAACGGGGACGTCACGCCGCTTCGCCTTGCCAGAATCAGTGTAATCCAGCAAAGCGTGCTCGACTGATTGAGCGTGCCATAGCCGCCAACAGGGCGTGGCTCGCCCGTCACAGCATCCCGCGCCGTCATACTATGTCCCCAAGTCCCGCCCATGGACTGACCATACGCAATGGCATGACTATACGTCTCAATGGTCGGCAGCACCTGTCGGTCTCCGGTCGCCAGATAATATTCCGTCAGGAAGAGGTTGATGTATCCCCAACTCCAGCTCTGCATACCGCTGTCAGGTAACGCCTCACCCGCCTCAGCCACTTGTTGCACAATCAGCTCGGCATGCTCTCGCACGCTTGGCAAAAAACGTGCATCACCGGTTGCCAGCAACCCAAGCGATTGCACCAAAGCCGGAATAGCAAGACCGTTGCCTGTAATCCCTTCACGATCTGCAAGATACGCTAAGGCATTTTCGACGATTCGTTCGCTCTTCGGGCAATTCCAAGGAACCGTGTCGCTATATGTACCCAACACGTCGAGCTGCAGGGTGACCGGTTCCGTCTCCCCCTCTCGCCAGCGTAGCAGATGGAGTTTGCCGCCGCCTTCCTCGGTCTCCGCCTGCGTAAGTGCCTCACCCAGAAAGCGGCGGGCATGATTCTCAAACGGCTCGTTGTCTACCCCCACGATTACATCCCCTACCTGAAAAATGCCATCAGCAGGAGAACCTTCATCTACATGCGTAATATAAATCTGGTGGGCACGCTTCAAATGGCGGATATCGGTCTGATGCCCGACTTGTTCACTCCCGAACATCCACCCCTTTAGCCCGGTAGCCCCAAGATTTTGCGCAACGGCAATATCCTCATCCGTCAGAATCGTGGGATCCGCACTTGTAAAGTCGGGGCGGCCATCACGCGGCTCTACCAAGACCGTTTGCGGTTCGTCCCAGCCCGGACGCCACATAATGATGCTTAGACTCTCACCCGCACGCGTAGCAGGAATCGAAAATTCACGAAACTGGAAAACAGCATGACGGTCAAACAGCTTTCCATTGACCCCAAGAATCACGTCACCCGGAAAAAGCGAACCACTGATTTCCGAAAAACGCGGAACATTGGTCACCAGAATCTGGCGGGCATGATCGCGTTCGGCATTGGTTGAACCGTAGATCCAGCCATGCGTTCCGTAAAAATGCAAAAACCACCCTCGGGGAACCTCGCTCACATCAGGCCCTTCGCCTTTTGTAAAATCAGGCGGTTGCACCTCTCTCTCGGCAGCCTCTGCCTGCATGAGCAAGAATACCATCGCGCCACAAGCCACAAAAGCCATCCACATCAACTTTCGCACCATTCTCACTGTTTTTCCTCCTCTACGATTCACATGCCCCCTTCTGCGCATGAGCAAGACATAGCCCAAACGCGAAACATGTCCCCTTCCGTTCGACCGACACAAGACATCCAATCTCTGTCTATAAATTATAATAAAAATAACATCCAGTCAGCCTGTCGGCAAGGCCAGAAGCCCCCCAGATCCGGCTCACTCCAAACTTCGTCGTACCACATCGAACTTTCGCCAAACCGTGACACTGGTGCCAATGCCGCATCCTTCGAACGCACATCGAATCCCTACCTGCCATTGCCCGTTTCGGCTTTCCGTCAGGGATTGACCGAGAATAATATAGGCATTGTTTCCTTCAAGGGACATGCCGTTAACGCCGGTTACGATTTCGCCCAATCTCTCAACGTTTTTCGCCACCGAGGCAAGGTCGGCGGGATCACCCACAAAACGTTTCACTCTCGCTCCGTGGCCAACATCTGTACCATGCCCCGCCCCATCGAATAGCCAATCAGAAAAAATGACTCGGCATTCTGATTCCAATGGCTACTGTCATCGCGTGGTGATACCGAAACATCACGCCAGAAGGGGCGTGTGTCGACGGAATACACCGTCCCCGCAAATTCCGGGTGTCGCTGCGGATCCCCTACCGCAAGCTGCGCCTCGACCAAGGCCGCCCGTAGCGGAGGTTGTTCGAAACCGCCGTGGCCGGTTGCAGCAATCGAGATGGGCAAATGCGGCTGCCCAAACGCGTCACGTATATCCCGGATAAAATCAGCCATGTTCGCCTCGTATTCAGCAGACGCGCCCGCATCCAAGCTGTCATTCCATCCCTGATGCCAACCAAAGCCAGCGATCTGATATCCCATGCCCGCAAGGTCGGGGAACTCCGTGTCGAGATGGTCCAGCGCCTGACGCACGTGGGCAATAAGCTCGTCAAAATGCGCACCGACCCTGCCACCGCGTAGCGCCGCAGCCCGCGGTGGACGAAAATCGCGGAACAGGCTCATGCCGCCCCAAGCACTTTTGACCAACAGAACCGGCTGTTCGATATGATCCCCCACGGCCCAGCCAAAGCCGTACTCGGGCCCGAATGTCGTAGGTGTTGTGACCGGGCCTATCGGTCCTTTGAGGATATTCGGGCTTGCACCAAGACCCGCACGGTTCCACCACATGCGGACATCCGTGCGCTCGACCCAAGGACTATTCTCGGGATCAGACGGATCTACCAGCAAGCGCCCAAATGTGTCAGGGTGCCGAATCGCAAAATATCGCAGACTGCCGATACCACCTTGTACATCATCCTGCCCGGTTTCCCGTCTCCCGCGACCAACCATATTCGACTGCCCGGAGAGGATAAATACCTGCACGCCATCCGGATTGTTATCCCAGGTACGAAACGACCGCACGGTTTCTCCCTCAAGCGCATAACCAGATAGATCAACCAAATTGTGCAGCGCGACGGTGTACGATGCGCTCAACCCCAGCGGCTCGGCCGTCCGCAAGCGAACCGTGTTGCGTCCCGGATAAAATTGTGCTGCCGCAAGCGCAACCCTGCTCCCATCTTCCCGTGTCACAACATAATTTAATGGATCAAGCGCAAGCTGCCGTGCTATCGGCTTTGAAAACGAAAGACTAATGGTGTGGTTGTTGCCCCAAACCCTTTCCAGAACGGGGCGATACGGGTCCGGTAACCCAACACGAAAGGTATCCCGCCTCGGATTTTCCACGGGGCTGACAAACGGGCCGTACGTGGTGAGATCTGCCTCAGGGTGCGCTTCCACCATCGGGTTGATAAAAACGGGCAACCCTTCGGTTTCATCGATCCAGTAGACCCCATATCGATCCCCCGGAAACGATCGCCATGTCATGGTGACTTCCCGTGTGGACGGATTGTACTGCACATCCGTGACCTCGAGTGGTGGCCGCGCCCGGTCCGCAGCCACGATCTGGAAGCCAGCCGGCCCGATGTGATTAAACCCGTCACCCCGTATATCCAGATGCAGCGAGGATCCTGATAAACCGCGTACGACCATATAGTTTCCTGGTACCCGGCTATCGGAAATCTCCTGCATCGTTCCGTCCGGCTCCTTTCCCAGCACCACAAAAGCACGCTTGTGCCCACCATTGATGCGCACCGTCCCGCGACCATCCCCGCGCACAGCAGATCCCCCACTCAAATAAAGAACCAGATCGTAAGCAGCAAAAGGTATTTCGGTTATTTTCAACACGGCATGTAACGATCGATCACCAGGATCGTGCGTTCCGTTCATTCTGCTGTCTAGTAGGGTCGCGTTCGGGATACCAAACGTATCGGGATTCCGACCACGCCCCCAATGAAAAGGACCGCCACCGCGGTTGCTGATAATCTCGACATGGGCACGCGAGCCTTGTTCCGAGGTAATCGTGTGAGTCGCAGAACGACGAATGTGAAGATTCTGCCAACCGGCTGTTTCAAATGCACGGGCCCCTGCAACATCCTCCGGGCGAAGCCGCACGGTCTCTTGCAAGGCTTCATCTGTCCACCTATCGCCCTCGTGCAATCTTCCAAAAGCATACAAATTCACGTTAAACGAGTCGCGAACGTTTGCGCCAGCCGTTTCGTATGGCATGACAGCCCCGAGCACAACGATAGCCCCCAACATACACACCAGCGATGTTCCGGTTTTCGACAAGTGACCCCCTCTTTTCATATGCATCCTTCCTCGTATCGCTCAATCGCGCCCCCTTCACGGGGGAAGCCAAAAATACAAAGATGATAATATAACTACGGTTCCGCACAATGAGATGATAATTTTAGGCCACCCTCCTTATAGTTTTAGGCCATCGACATGAATCGAGCTTACCCCACGACGCTGAAACATATCAGGGAAAAAGCATCGCGCTAGATTCGATTTCCACATATCCTTACCTAATACGTATCCACAAGGCTTCTGACACGTAATCTGGCTTTTAGTTCATCAAGCTTGATTGGCTCCCAAGGATGTATCAGCACGGTCTCACGCATGCTGGGACGCAGATGAAAATAGTTGTGCGAACAACGTGCATCTGCCCCCTCTACTTCCACCCAAACCCATAATGCTGGATGTTTGGCTTGCAACGTGACAGCGAACGTACCGTCCTCATTTGGTTTAATCAACTTGCGGATTCCAGGCTTACGCTCCAGCTCCAGATCTTTGGGAGGCGCCAATAACACCATGTTGCGCCGCAGTGACTCTCCCTCGACAACAAGCGTCAGCCAAACAATCAGATTTGTTGCGCTATGCTCACGGATCAGGGACTTCAGACGCAACGTCTTCATCTTGCAATTGCCATTCACGGGCGTACGGATCGGTTCGCTACCCTCTTTCAGGCAGGTGCCAGCAAGATTCGTCACGTCCCAGACCAGTTCCGCCATCTGCTCCTGCCTGCGGTCACTCGTAACATGGATATCGACGCTTCCCCTTTCCACATCCTCCACCCCACTGACCAGAACCGGGTCAAAGAAATGCTGCGCCATGTAATGCAGGGCCTTCCAGCGCCCTCGGTAATCAATCGATGACCAACTGATTGCGGGCCAGCAATCATTAAGCTGCCAGTAGAGACATCCCATCGTGCGCGGCATGTTGCGCCGGAAATGCTCGCACACGCCCTTGACCGCAGCGCCCTGAAAGATCTGGCTCAACCATACGACCTGATCAAAGCCATCAGGCACTTGGAAGCATTTTCCCATTTGCGCAAAAAGCGCTGCATTGCCATTGGGTGCACGCTGACGCAGCTCGATCACCGGCGACGCGATACTGCGATCCTCCGCTACCGTACATTCGTGCATCGTTGTAAGTGCGGCAAAAGACTGAAACCCGAATTCACTGGCAAAACGCTGATAAAAACCACGCGCGCAAGAAAGCGGTTCTCCACTTCCCATAATCCACAGATGCGCATCCCCGCAATCCGCGTTACGATGCTTACGTCTGTCTCCTTGTGGAGAATGCGGACTGCTGGGCCAGTAGCTGATGTCCGGAGAGAGCGATTGCACGAGCGCGGGCAGGACCTGATCAAACAACATCTCGTAATCCTGCCAGGGCATTATGCCGCTCTGCCAATCTTCCCCGCCCACATTCATCATCTCGAGCTCATTGTTGCCGCACCACAAGGCCATGCAGGCATGATGCCGCAGGCGCTGTATGGCATCCCGCGCCTCGGCCTTGACATTGCTCGTGAACCCACGCAAAAACGTCGGATAAGCCGCACAGGCAAACATAAAATCCTGCCACACGCAAATACCCAGCTCGTCACAGCGATCATAAAAGCTGTCGTCCTCGTAGAGTCCCCCACCCCAGACTCGGATCATATTCATATTGGCAGCAGCGACATCCTCAATGTATTGGCGATAGTGTTCCGGACGCATACGCCCCAACACAGCATCCATCGGAATCCAGTTGGTCCCCTTGGCAAAGAAAGGCACCCCGTTAACTACGAACTGGAAAGATTCACCCCATTCGTCTGCATGACGATCCAGCGTAAGCGTCCGCAGCCCGATGCGCTTCACCATTGTGTCCAGCAGCTTACCTGCTTCATCTTGCAGCTCGACCCGTACATCATACAGTGGCTGACTGCCCATGTTATGCGGCCACCACAGCCGGGCATTGCCTAAATCGATTTGAAACGTCCCCTTGTTACTCTTTAGTTCCTGCACGTTGCCGGCAACCACGTCTCCCTCAAACCGGACAATCACTCGCGCACGCAAACCTCGAGCCGTCCTACCCTTGGAAACCTTCGCCTGCTCAACGCCTACTTTAACGCATAAACCAACATCCCCCGTATCCCGTACGCCGCGTCCTGCCCGCCCATGATCCTGCGTAATCCGTACGTCATGTAAACGCGCCGTATCGAACGCAACGATTGCAATAGTGCGCCAGATGCCGCAGGTCAGCGTCTTCGGACCCCAGTCCCAGCCGAAATTGCATTGTTCCTTACGTACCCATCCCGGATGCGCCACCTTGTAAGCATCATGCTGCCAGCCGGGAAAGGCAGCCTGCTGCTTTCGGATGTATGGCAGCACACTTTTAAAATCGACACGAATCTGATTCTTGCCTTTCTTGAGAAACCCCGATACATCCCACTCATAGGTACGGAACATATTGTCGGTTCGAGCCAGAAGCCGACCATTGATAAATACCCGTGCCAGCGTGTCGAGCCCCTCGCAGCGAAGCAATATCTTTTGCATACGCAACATGGACGCAGATACGGTAAAATCGCGCGTGTAGCTCCAATCGCTCTCCCCAACCCACTGGCACTGGGCCTCGTTATCCCGCCAGAACGGATCCGGAATTTCCCCGGCACGCAAAAGATCGCTGTAAAGATCCCCCGGCACCAACGCTGGAATCCGGATCGTATGGAAAGCGTTCGACACTTCCCATCTTCCATTCAGGCTATACATTTGCATGTGCGATCCCTTGCGTTGACCCTGATGCCTACATAGGAGGTGGTCCAACCTCACGCACAACGGCCCCATGATTCTCACTTAGTACCAGAATCGCGAACCGATCCACCTGTCCCATGGTGTCCGTATTGAGCGAAGCATAATCAAAACGCCCACGCAAATCCGTGTAGCCGTCCTTGAAGAACTGTATGCTTCCATCAGCCATCCGCGCATATACCTTCACGTAAACCTTGGGCAAAGCACGTCTGTCATCACGGGCACGCACCCGGAGCTGACCGTAGTTCTCAATCAGATCAACACGCAGGCTATTCGGATAGTAGGTCGTTCGGCTTCGTATACCCGCAGCGACTACCTCGATCATCACATTCCGATCTCGAAATGCGGCAGGTATATCCAGCAACACGGTTTCCTCGTCAGCATCCAACGCATGCACATAGGTGGCATTTGGACGAATCATCGCGAACTGTTCCCCGACATCCTGCACAAAAGGTTGTCGTGAAAACAGCAATTCGAGATCCATTGGGTATATGTTGACCGTTACGCGATCCAGATTGCGATATTCCAGCCGTAACTGACGTCCTTCGATTTCCGTCGACAGCCAAGGTTCGGTGTCCGCTAATTGCGTCTGTGTCTGCGTATGGCTCTCGCGATCAAGAACAACAATACCACCTGTACCCGCAATTTCATCCGCCTGCGCCAACACATCGCCAAACAAATCGCGCCAGCGCTTTACGGGATGGTCCCGATACGCTTCAGCAATCGCGCGTGCCTCTTCCGGTACGCCTCGCGAGAACGCCAGATAAGCAGCCATATAGTCATATTGCAACTTCCCGTCTATTTGTGCCCGATCAATCTGCGCAAAAAACCCGAGAGCCTCTTCCACCCGATCCTGTAACAGCAAATACGTGACCAACGTCATCCGATCATCCGGTGTCAAAGCCGATCGGTACCGCAGATTCTCGAGAAATGACATATACTGTCCATGAAACTCGCGATTGAGAATCTGGCGTTCACGTCCGAGCCGGAATACCCGTGGATTCACCAGCGGCCAATACTCTTTATGCTGATAGAGATGCCGCTCCACCGGATCCAGTGTCAGAACGGGACTGTCAATCACACGACCGGACTGCGTTGCCACCGGCGTATGCGGCAAGTATTCCCGCAGCGTGGTTGTATCGTTGTGATGCAAGGAGTATGCCCATAAGGTATGATCATATACAAACCGCTCCCGCAAAAGATCCGTCGCAGCACGGAAAAATTCCTTATCACGCATGCGGAAGGCAATCAGCGCCAGATTGAGTCGATCAACATTATGACGGGTAAGATAGTCCAGTACCTGCTCATCGGTCGCAAACTGCGAGATATGCTCCCAGCTCGTCTCGTCGATATCCGTAACCTCCGCGACAACCTCAAAAACAAACGGGGCACTGTACCCGATCACTTTTCCTTCTTCAGCGGCATGTACAGGGTAATGTGCATAGGTACCGGGCAACGGGAAGTAAAAGTAATACTCTTGCGTTTGTGTCGAAAATGGCGCCAATTCCAGATGCCGTGTACGCGTTTGTATGCCGCCAAGGACAGGGATCGAACCTGCCGGAATTTGCGTGAGCAAATCAATCTTGCGGCGGGTTGACGTCGGATTCGTCAGCACAATCTGGCAACCATATACCCGTCCAGCCTCGAAGGCCTCCGTCACGAACTTATCAAAGCGCTCATTGTTTTCATACCGGTAACGATCATTGCGCGCAAAGAAATTCTGCGCTACCAAAAGCGTGGGTTGCTCCGCCACGCGCTCCGCTGGGCGCACTTGCTTGTGGAACACGATCATGTCGCTTCCTGCCGTAAGTGTCATGCCGCCACCCTCGAACACGGTATCATGCTCTGCAGCTTGGAACGGAATATCCAGTACCGCCAACGCCAGCATCATCTCCGCAAAATTGCGCGAGGCGGACGCCACATGACGACTTAAGAATCCTTCCTCTTCTGCGTGCGCAGCGAGATCAACCCAGAATGCATTCACCTCGATCAAGCTGGCCAACTGCTGTTCAATCGGCAGATGATAGTAATGATTCTCGACCCACTCCCCCGTGCGCCCAAGCTGACGATACAATTGCCGAATCTCCGTCCGGCGTCGGGCATCCACGCCTAGTGTTCGGCTGAGCACTTCCGTATCCATATCTTCATCAGAATCGAGCAATGCACCCCCCTCTAAAGCCAGGAAGTCCCCCGAGGGTGCAGGCGGCGCCTCGGGCTGTTGTGCCGCTCCGCGCGCCCCGAGCATACCGTCCATCACCACAGGTGACTTGGCGGGAGCAACCGCATCAAATGCGATCTCTGCTGCCTCAGGCATCGGTATCTCCCGAGCAACCCGTTGCCGCTCTCGGGCGGTGACCGCCTCGCGTGCTTGCCCCAATCCGGCAATCGCTTCCTGATCATCCAATCCGCGACTGCGCAAGGCTGTACGAAAACGGGCATTGAAGCCTTCAATATCCGGCGGTAGCAAGTCAAAGCGATCCTTTACATGCTGCGCCGTGGCAGCACGACGCTCCGGCAAGGCTTTGCCGAGCAACACGCGCTCTGCCATATTCAATCGCGCATGCGACCACAAATCGGCATAATCCTCCCCTGCCTCATCTAGTAGCCAGTTGTCCACAAATGTGCGATCCTTCTTGTTGACAAGATACGGTAGGATCACCGCATCAAAGAATGGACGGTCCTTGAAATACAGAAACACGTTCAACTCATGCGATGCGTAGCGCGAATAACGTTCCCGCTTTTCGGCTTCCTCCAACTCCGGCCATCGCAAAAGAAAAGAAAACTCACCCAGCAGCGGCAAACCATTCAGAGCGGCAAATAGCGAGTAAACTCGATCCAGCGAATCATATACCTCTAGCTCGGCACTCAGGATGTCATCAACCTGGAGGGTATCCCCTGCACGCAACAAGGAAATTTCCTGCCGCTCCGTGTAGTGCAGCGCTGGGCGCAGGTAACGCATTAACCGTCGTTCACGGGGTTCTTCCAACTGCTCCTCCAAAGCAAATGTGCGGAATACCCCGCTATGCCCGTTCACGGCATATAGATATAATTGCTGTCCCGCACCAAGCGCCTCCCGTTGCACCGTTACAACACCATTTGCATCCGGTTCGAGATGATCTACCAAAACAGATGTCGATGCCAGGAAGTCCAATGTGGGGAAAGCTACCCCGGGCTCGGCACGGCTTTCTGCTACACGCAAGGCACGCTCGCGCTCCGCTCTCCCAGCATGCTGCCTGCGCATCTGCTCCCATGTTTCGCCTGCCGCAACCCGCTCATCATCAGTCGTCGTATCGCGCAACCGCCACGGATTCAGAATCAGGCTGGGACGCGTCAACATGTTGCCCGGAAAAATACGTCCTGACTTACGCTCCATCACGTAGCGGAACTCATCACCGAGCGAGCGGCCGGAAAGATAAATCGATTCCGGCATCCCGGCACGCCAGATGGATGGATGCGACAACAGGAAAGGTTGCAATAGATCGATGCTGGCAGGATGCACATAACGCGTCGCGATTGCATGTACGCGCGTATCCGATGTTGCGCCCAATACTTGAAAGGAAACGGCATCCTCATCAGCCGCAAATGCACCAATTTGCAGACTGGGGCGATTCATACGGCGTGGCGGCATATCGCCGGCAGCTCCTGCGGGCAGCCCGACACGCAACGTGATGCCTGCCCCTGATTCACGGTCCGTCAAAAGATAATCACCCGCGTCTAATCCCTGAATCGTCAGATAACCGTCGGCAATTGTCACATGATCAATCATGTTTCGAGCTGGCATTCGACCGCGCATCTCCAGCAATGACACCGCTTGTTGGACGGGCAATTCGCCCCGCGTCCACGGTAGAGATAGCGTCTCGCCAACGGCCAAATCGTAACGATCCTGTAGCAATACGTGGTGATCTTCCATTTTCCAAGTGGCTGTGCCTGCATCTTCTGTGGCGCGAACCTCCACGGAAACAACATCCTGTAACGCGCCCAATGCAGCCCGTCCGTATGCATCGGTTTTTAGTGACAGGTTAATATCTCGTGTCATGTAGCGATTATCAATCGTCAGCCTAAGCGGACGATCATCCAGTACCTCACCATTGCGGCCGCGCACCTCTACAAAGTATCCCTCCGATGTACGCCGCAGAAATAGATTCTCGATATGCTCCGTAGCATCGATACCGTTAACAGGAATCGTTACCGCGCGGGCATACGAGTCACGCGTGCCGCTCTGTAGGTTCTCCACCGTCCCGCTTAGGGTCACAGTCAGCTCGCGTAAACGATGCGGCACCCGGAACGCGTGGATGCTTTCCCGATCATTATGCAGGACAAAATCTGTCACCTCCCGTTCCGCGGAACTACCATCCAGATCCGTGGAGCGAATGGTCAGTTTCACATCCTCCAGCAAACCAATGTCAGCCGTTGCCCCGGATACCGTCAAGCGCGGCCGCACCAGTATCCGGCACATTTCCCCGGCAATCAACATCTCGCGCTCAACATGAATCGTGGCATCAAGCTGATATGCCTCTGCCTGCTGCGTCCACTGCGCCAATGTTGCCAGATTTCCATGCTGTAGAATCATTTTCTGTTTGCGTGCCTGACTGGCAAAAGGCACCACAATTTCGCCGTCCTCGTCAGCCGTATATTCGCGTCCAACCGTCCACAACGTGGCATCCTGCAGCCAGTT
The DNA here is from genome assembly GCA_003567005.1 of PVC group bacterium. Taxonomy (GTDB): domain Bacteria; phylum Verrucomicrobiota; class Kiritimatiellia; order UBA8416; family UBA8416; genus T3Sed10-140. The sequence continues at coordinate 62,468 of PXBF01000111.1, read as the reverse complement.
TCCTGCATGATCATACACCCTGAACACATGACCAGCCGCACTGACCCGTTCGCTGTAGCGCAGGCTGCCCTTCTCAATCAATGCCCGACTACTGACACCATTACCGATCAACTCGACAACATATACGCCGGGTTCTTTCAGCTCGGGAAAATCAAACCGCGCAATATGCCTGCGCATCGGAGGCAAATCGTACGTCACCGTGCGCTGGTAGTTCGGCACCAATCCATCTAAATCAATATCGGCAGACAAGTCCGAGAGGTGTTGACGGTAATACGCCGCTGCATGGATCTCGAATACTTTGATCAGTAGCGATTCGACATTCTTGAGCGCAACATCCAACGAGACACTGGCATCGGGAGCAATCACCGTTGGGTTCGTTGGCAACAGTTCAATATCAATGCGATCCCGCAACCGCTGCACCTCTTCCGGACGCAACAAGGCAAACAAACTTTCCTGATCTCCAATCCCGTTGATCATCCGCGTCTCGGCAAAAATACGCTTCAGATATTCCGACTCAATGTAATCGGCAAAAGCATCGCGATCCTCCGATTGTAGAAAATGCAGCAAATGCGCCCGTACAAGCGACTCATCTGAACCAATGGGCGGCAGCAAGGTTACGGTCTGAAAATCCGCAGCCAAATTCACGGGATGAAGCCTGAACGCATCCTGCTGTCGGTAATGCGGACTCACATAGGAGACCGGACGCGGCAACCGAATATACGCCAGGAAAAGGTCACGATCATAACGGCCCTGTTTGCGTTCGAAAACCAGACGATGATACAGCACATTCGCCTTCAAGGAATTCTGCGATGGTGGCAGCCGATCCGTAAAAGCAGCCAGCCGCTCCAGGTAAGCCAGTGTGGCAGCATCATCCTGTTCCCAGTTCGAACCCTCCGCTGGACGCAGCTTCGCCAGATACGCATGGATAAAGGGTGTTTCCCTGATTAACGCCGGCATGATTTCCAATAGTTCCTCAAGCTGATCGATCAGCAGCAACCCATGTACAGCATGCGAACCGAAGCCACCGCTGCGTTCATGCTGAAGATCCTGCGCAATAAGCTGCACAATGCCCGCATAATCCGGCCGGTCCAATCTGCGTAGCAGGTCACGACGCTGCGCCGGCGTCAGGGACTGCTCCACCAGCCAATCGTAGGACGCCGATGTAAAACCGCCGACATTGCGGCTTTCCCGCTCTAGCTCCGTACGCATCAGTCGTTCGGAATCAATGCGTGACGGGTCCAGGACGACCGGTAAGTGCACCTCACGCGTGAGCTGACGGCGCTGATGGCTCAGATTAGGCCGCAGGTGCCGAATCAAATGCGTAATCGTCCGGTCGGGATTATCATGATAAGTCAAAAGCACCTGCCGATGCTCCAGTTCCTGTATGCGTGCCGTCCGCAAATTCGCACGGACACCCGCATCAATCATCGCCTGCGCGCTGGCAAAATCCCCCTGTTGCTGATAATGCAAGGCGTGATAGTAGAAAAAGTCCTCCGTTCCGGGAATCAACGCCTCAAGAACGTCCGCGCGATCTTCCGCCAAGGCAAACCGCTCATCAAACCCGATCACATTCGCCTCAAGCCGCAAAGCCGAAAGCAACAAAACCGTACAACCCCACACCGCCACCCAACACGTCTTCATAATCGCCCCCCATTCATTACTAACACCAACCTGTACTACAAGATATTAACCAGTAACTTCATCAGTTCAAATGCAGATTAGGGCGAAAGATAAAGGTTACCTCTGCATTTCCCCTAATCTTCTTGTCCTGCGTAGCTTTACGCGAAACATGGATCCACCTAATCTTTCGCCTTAATCTCTCCTGCACGAACGCATCCTCCATGCAAAAGTTTCATTCCCGCATCATCTTGGCAACCCTTACCAGAAACCATGTGCATCTTCTCGCAAGTATTCGGGAATCCGCAAAAAGTATCCCAATTCATGCTTGTGCAATTCTTCTAATCGATACGCGCGCTCACGAACAAAATAGTGCTGATCCTCAGGACGAATACCTTCTACATCCAGCCCATAATACACATAAATGCCAGACCGAGGTTCAGGTTGCCTGAGCCTTAAAAACCCCGAATGCTCTCTATCGTGGCGTTCCGCTTGCAAAAGGCTGCGCCAATCAGCACCAGACTCAAGCGGCTCACGTGTGTCAAAATCCCGAAAAACCAAGTCTGTTGCGGCACCCTCCTCCGCAATCAATAATTTTACATCGCTTGGTTCCTGCCTAAAATAAAGATCGCTTTCATTTTGACCTGGCAACCGGCGACTTTCCGGCGTTGCCACGCGAATGGATTGGCTCTTTCCTGATCGATTATAACGAGCCAAATAACGAAACCGGTCCACCCCTGTGGGCGTCAACAAATGCACAAGCACGTTTGTTGAAGAACGACCGAAAAAATCAATTTTTATTTCTTCAGTGCGACTCTCCACATATCCTTCATCGATCGCTTTCTGTAGCCCCTCTTCAGCAAACAGAAGCTGCTGTTTTGCTCTGTAGGGACGAAACATGTGATGCCCATGTTTCTCATCATAAAGGTCCTTCACCCGCGATGTGATCTCGTCCACGCTTAATTCATCTTTAGGGATCGGACGGTGCTCCAATCTAGGAACCAGACGAGCAACACCATTATCAACTTCATATGCAAGATTGGCAACATCGGCCAAAATTCCAAGAGTTTCGGCAACAGATATATCCAAGGCACTAAACGTAATAGGGATATCCATCAACTTTTCCGTACCTTTGAGCAAATCAAGCGCAATCCGTCTTAATAGATCAGCCTTCTTCATGTCATTCAGTTGTTCGATTTCTGACTCCAACGCCACAATCCGCGCCCGACGCCTCGCAATGGCATCCTCGAATTGATTGGCATCAACCGATCCAAGCTTATCATTGAGCCTCGTAACTACGTCAACCAATGGCGTTTGTCGGAAAGAAATCATCTGGAACCGCTGCAAACCAGAGCGGGGGTCCAACGCAGGAATGCCGTCTCGCTCATACGCAGAATCCAATTCCTCATGGCGCATCTTCCACGTATCTAACTCCTCCCGAAGACTCAAATTCTCATCTTCGAGATTCCACAACCGCAATTGCTGCTCGCGGTACTTTCCCACCCATTTACAATACCCATCCGCCCGCGGCACAATCACCGCCAACAGAACCATCCCGTAAAGCCCCACCAACAAGCGCATCTTACGCATTTTTGCTCCTCGCTGGAATCGATAAGTCCCCTGATGTACCTCGTATATCCTTATATACGCAGCCGAATCCCGCTTTCTTAAAAAAAAGGGGCATGCCAATGACGCACCATGAAGTGTCTTTCAATCATAATCCGTAATCGTAACCCGTAATCCTCGCCCGTAATCGTAATCCGAATGCCCCCAAAAGGCTGGAGTATACGGAATCGTTTCCCTCAAAACTCCTCCACCACATTCCTACCTTCCAACCAGGCAATCATATTCAACACCAGTAGATTCCAATTCATGAATCCCCGATTCAAAATGGGTTCCCCATTTTCCGGCTGATAATACTCATGCATTCCCCCGAAACGTTCAATGTCCCGACCAAACAACCGAATCGTCTTTGCCGCCAATGCCCGCGCATCAGCCTCGAATCCATACCGCAAAAGCCCACGAAAGGTTAGGTAATTCGAAACACCCCAGATCGGCCCTAGCCATGAAGAGGGACCACCCGAACCTCGTACATTGTACATTTTTTCCATACGGGAAAGCGTTCGTACCCCCGCTGGCGCGTGAAAGGTCTTTTCGTTGCGATAATGCTCCTTGACGACACGCTCTGCCTGCGCTTGCGTTGCCACACCCGACCACAATCCGAGAAAACCGGACCACACCCCAATCCGCATGATCAAACAAGGCCAATCGCGCCTTTGCCCTGCATGCCGACGAGGCTGTAACGCGGGATCAATAAAATTGAAATCCACACTGTAGAAAAAACCATCCCGCTCATCCCAGCAATGCTCCTGGATCGCAGCCTTGAGTTTATCGGCATCCTCCTGATACTGCGCGGCAACCTCGCCAAGGTTCAGACAGGTTCCCAAATAGGAAATAGCCTGCAGCTCTTTTAGCATGAGGCAGTTCAAGTAGATCGACCCACACGACCGCGGCGGACGATCAAAGGAACATGGATCATTATCCACGCCAACGGCCCCATCATTTTGCCAAACATAAATGCCACAAGGATGCCGGTGATGATTCCGGTAGCAATTGACAAACTTCTGCAACGCATAGAATCCTTCATGATCCCGCACCCATTCCGCGTCGCCGCCATCCTGCTGCACAAGGAAGGCGGCATGTTGTGCGAGACATGGCTTATGCATGTTGGCAGCAAAAACATCCTCGGGAGGCTTACGGCCCCCGCGCGGAATGGAAATGGGAATCCACCCATTCAGCTTCACGTCCTGCAGAAAATTCTGGATACACCCACGCTCATAAGGCAATGCTTGCTCGCGATCCTCCGCCATTCCGGAATCCGCGAGAAGCTGTCGCAAAGCCACATCGGTTAACCACGAATCCCAATCCCACAAGACATCCGCATACTGTTTACTCCCCGGCGTCAAAAAGGGATACGCTAAAGCCCCGCCCGCCTCACGGAACATCTCCCGGTAGTTCTGCTGCGCATAATCCCGAATCAAACCGGCATACGTTTCAATCTCACCACGCATCGTATTTTCCTTCCCGTGCAAGTCTTACCTATAACTTAATTATTTTTTCACACTACCCGGTCAATAGATTAGAGGGCGAAAGATAATGGTTGTTTATGCTCCTCACCTAATCTTTTGACTTAATCTTTCGTCTTAATCTCCCCCCAGTTACCAAATCGTTTTTGCCCACCGCAGTGGGTGGTCGGCTTACCAATGAATGGCGACAAACCTTCGTGATGGCTTTTTTTGTCGTTTTTTTGATTACGATGTCTGTACGATCTCATGCAATGATATACCGTACAGTAGGACTGACACATGATAAATGATGTATTCACAAAAAAAGAGCCAATCGTCCCCCTTCGCGGCATTCATCTGGATGTAAAGGGCGTACCTCCGACAGCAGATCGCTTGTGCCAATTGCTTCACCTTTTTGCCACGGCACGCTACAACATGGTGTTTATCGAATGGGAAGATGCCTTTCCCTGGACCGTGGACAAGCGTTTCCGCAGCCCCACAGCATATACTGCCACCGATATAAAACGCTTTTGCAAGGAAGCGGCGCAACTCGGCCTTGAACTAGTCCCTTTAGTACAAAGTCTGGGACACATGGAAACGCCACTCAGTATACCAGATTATAAATCGCTACGTGAGGTACCCGACCGCGAAGATGGATTGAACCCACTCGCGCCAGGCGCAGCCACACTAGTGCGCAATATGGTGGACGATGTGCTTCTTCTCATGCCAAATGTCCGATATTTCCATCTGGGGGGAGATGAAGCCTACACATTCGGCAAGAACCCGGCAACCAAGGCATATATGGAAAAACATGGCAAAGGCGCCCTTTACCTGCAACACATGGATCCCATTCTTGATCATCTACGCCAGCAAGGTATACGCCCTATTCTCTGGCATGATATGATGAATGACTGGGATGACGCGGCGTTACGAAAACTTGCCCCCAAATCCGACCTCATGGTCTGGGGATACCATGGGAACCCTGACACAACGCAAGGTCACTTCAAAACCGCCTATATCCAAAATTTTCACAACCATGGGATCAGACTTTGGGGGGCTACGGCCTATAAAGGTTCGGAAGGATACGATGCCGATATAACCGATCCGGCCATGCATACCGAAAATGCTGTAGCCTGGGTTCAGGTAGCACAACGCTTTGCTTTTGAAGGTGTCATTGCCACTGGCTGGAGTCGCTATACAGTCGCCAAAGTGCAATGCAATCCGATCGATGCAAGCCTGGATTCCTTACTACATGTCGCCATCATCCTGCATGATGGGCATAGCCCGCCAGATGGCATGCAACGCTGTATGGAAGTCTTGGAGAGAATCGGCGAGAAAACGCGGTTTCTCGCCTGTCAAGAAAGCATGGCTACGCTAACGAAATTACGCGATCGCGGTTGGCAGCATATACGCGATGCCCGGCAACTCGGCGTACTGGCGCGGCAACAACCGCGACGCACGAGTGCCGCCAATCCACAGCTCGGAGGTCATGCCCTGCATGGTCTACAAGACGTTGTCAATGAGGCAGAACAACTCGAAAAAGAAATCCATGCGGCCTTTGACGGATGTATCGAAGACATTTGGCTGAAGGAATACCTCGCAACCCGCATCGACCCCCTGCGCGAGGAACTTGCCTCATTACGGCAGCAAGACAAAAGGTTGCGCGACGCTAAACCCTGACAAAAAACGGGCCAGCGATTATGGAGCGGGTTTGGCACGATAAATTTTCTCAGCCGCCAGTCTTGGTTGCCAAGGCAAACCGACGTTTTGCCAGCCATTGATAACACGGCGGCCAGCCATCTCTCCCTCGCCTTTCGCGTCTCCTTGAAAACCGTTCATTACGAATCGTGCATTTGCAAACCCTTGCTCTTTCAAAAAAAGGGCACTGGGTTCACCACGTTCACTGCCTGAACGACACATGGTAATAATGATGGCGTCTTCATCCAATCCTTTAGCGGCAAGTGCCGCTTGCACCTCTTGCACGAAATGAGGGTTGCGTTCCATCCGGAACCGGTTGTTTTCCGCATCCCAGTCGTAACGATTCGCTATCAAAAAAGGAATATTTATGTCTACCTTATCCGTAGCGCCAACGAACATGATTTCTATCGGATCGCGTACATCAATGAATAAGACTTGCGCTCCTTTGTCCTGTATCCATGCATACGTTTCTTCAGGCGTTACCCCCATCGAAAAAACCTCCGTGGAAGATAGCAAAACACAAAGCGTCACAAGGCGTATCATCCATTTTTTCATCATAATATCCTTTCCATATTGTACGGCACGTCGCCAGAGCATTTACTATTGGTATTCTAACCAAGCTGTGACCTTACAATCGCAAGATACCACAAACCGAATCCAATGCGCACTGTAGTCATCCGGGAAAATGTGTACGAACGGTTTATTTGCTTCAACCGGAAACACCTCGTAGACATGCCAGCCACTCTGATGATCAACATTCACTTCTACCGTGACGTCCGCATTACAATCCAGTTCGATTGTCAAACGTTTATGGTCATAGCCCGTCATCAAATATGGATCAGAAGGGACGCCTGCCTGCACAACCGCATCTTTCCATGGCCCCCCCATTCCAGTCGGTTTCCCAAGCTGCCAGAGATCATCAATGGCGCCACACCAGATTGCAGCACCGGCATCGCCACGAAACACATGACCATCCATGGGCGCATCTGCAGCAACACCCGACAACACGAATAGTCCTTGCCACGTACAATAATCATAAATCTGTTTGCGATGACTCGAAACAGGACGCATACGTTCCCAATCTGGATCCACTTTATATCCTGTACGGGGCACTTCATAAAACGTTCCATGGATATTGGCCAGATTACGTTCCGACTCCACCTCCCGCAACGCACGAGGCCAACCACAAGAAAAGGGTGCGTCAAAAGCAGGATCCCCTTTAGGTAAGCGGTAGCGGCGCTCTCCATCCGTGACAATCACGGAAGCTGCATCCACCGTATATACGCACTTGCTTTCCAGTTGCGCGGCTAAAGCATCGTCCCGTTGCACGGATTCGAAGTCAAATGTACGCGAAACATGAAAACACGTTTCGTCGGTATCACCCAAAACCTCCAATCCACGTGTCTTTCGCGCCGGATATAATAGCCCGTAAGAGCATGCTTGCCCTACATCAGCAACGCCTTGAAACAGGCGACGGTTCGCGTCTTGCAGGTGCGCATCGGTGCCATGGAAATACAGGGTAGCTGTACAATCGCGATCAACAGCGGCACGAATCCATACCACCTGCAACTCTTCTGGAATCCTAACATACCCGTAACCATCTACCCTAAGGGTTTTCCAATGCTGCCAATGGCCCTTTCCATCAGGATCCATTTCAAGCGAAACCATGACAGCAGGCGTAGCCAAAACATGCAATACCCGCCGATCAAACCCGTCAACCAATAGAGGATCTGACCATACATGCGCTTGTACGACATCACGTACCCATGGGCCACCATATGCGCTGCGCGGACCCCATTGCTGCAAATCCGCAAAATCACCAAACCAGAGATTACTTTGTGGCTGGCCACAATGATGATGCCCCATCACAGAGGCTTCATCCGATGCGATAACCAAGCGTCCATTCCAATCACAAAAATCCGGAATATAACGCAAGTGACTCGCAATGGGTCTGATCCCCCCCGTCTGCCCCAAGGCAAAATGCTTAGGGAACGCAAAGAACATGCCATGCATATCCATCATCATGCGACCTTCCCCGATTTCGCGGATCCGGGGCCATTCGGTAAACCAACCATGCTTGGGGTCATTGTTATGCGCGGCTTTGGGCAAGAGATAGGTATGCCACGTTCCATGCTGCAACAACTTCAGACGTAACGATCGCCGATCCCAGCCAATCGACCATAAGGGCGCCTCATCATCCGGGGCCCCGTATATGCCCCCCGGCCCCGTTACGTCCGTAAATTGCCGCCGCTCAACAATCTCCCAACGGCGGCCATCCCACTGCGCCAGCACACCAGCATTTTCCTCATCCGCAGGCACATCCTCTACCTGAAAATGCTTTTCTGCTTCTTGCAGCACACCATGTTCGCCATTATTGGACATGACGAGACGGCCCTGCGCCGTGTACGCACCCTTTGCATGCCAGCCTGGAATCGCCTTCTGGAACAATAACCGGACCGCAAGCGTATATACATCTACCTCGTATATCATGCCTTCCATGTCTACGTAATACACCATACTCCCGGGCTTTTCTAAATGTCGCGCAATCGCGCTAATACGCCCTGGCATGGATTGCGGCGAAATAACGCGAATCTGACCTTCCGCATCTATCACATACGGTCCAATTAGAAGCTGATTCGATTCGTTGTGGATCAAGCGGCCAGCAGGTGTCCCGCCAACACTCTCGGGATGAATGGTCTGCTGCAGATTCGGATGGATCGAATATAATTTATGCGTGCTACCAGTCGGAAAATGCGCACCATACGTAATCATATATAGTCGCCCAGCCCATGGCACTAAGGCTCCCACTCCGACTTCGTTCAGCTTGGCCGTCTCTCCAGGTTCTACTGTGTAGGCACATAAATGCGGATACACGCCGCTAATTTGCAATGGCGCATCGGGCGTACAGGTGGATGCATCAGCAGGGGTCATCATAAACGTCTCCCGTTACAGTGTTGCGCAATACTTTCATGCAGGCGTAATGTAAAACCGATCGTCTCGTCCTTACAACCTGTTATCGTTACGCAATCGACAAGCTAGGCTCTGCCCCCAACGCGCGAAAGATCCCGATTATGCGGTGGAAATGCTTCTAACAGACTGCTTCCCTGCATGACCGCTTCGATATCATCCAATTCCAATGGGGCATCTTGCGTAAAGACTTCAAAACCATCTTCCGTGACAACCCCCGTATCCTCAACCCGCAAATAGAGACGATCCGCTTCGATTTTCATTTGCGGATCCACCGCAAACACCATACCTGGCTCCAAGGGTACATCCTTGTGCGAAAGACCATCATGCACACTCAACCCCACGCTATGCGCCAAATGACTGCGAAAACGAAACATCCATTCCGGCCCGGTCGCATGACTCGCTGTCGCAAAACAAAATTCGGATACACGCCCACGCATAACCGCGACAGCTTCATCTTCAATCTCATCACAGGTTCTGCCGGGGCGTATGGCCGCCAACAAGGTTTTATGATACTCCGTCACAAACCCATAGAGCGCCCGCTGGGCAGGTGTAAAGGTCCCATTCACCGGCCACATGCGCGTAATGTCACTGGTGTAATAGCGATAGTCCGGGGCACAATCCACTAACACGAGATCACCATCCTCTAGTACCGCCTGGTTGGCATGATAATGACCATGAAAAGCATTTTTTCCGCCTCCGACGATCGGCGGGTAACTGGCATCCTTGGAACCACCCGCCAAGTAGTGATACTGCAGTACCGCGGCCAGCTCATACTCCATCACACCAGGCCGCGTTGCGCGCATCGCTTCGCAAAGCCCCAATGCCGCAAGCTGCCCCGCACGACGCAACAAGAGTAATTCCTGCGGCGATTTACGCATGCGCATCTCATATATAATGGGTGCCAGATCCTCGATGATCAGATCCGGAAAACGAGACTGGATCTTGGCACAAAGGTGTGCCCCCCGGCTCGGTTGCTCATCCCATTCATCGGCCTCCACAAGCGTGCGTGCATCAGCCAGCGAACGCACGCAAGCTCGGGCTCCCTCCCCATCACGCAAAAATGTGTACAGCCGCGTCACCTCCGCAAGATACCCGGACAAACGATCGCGGCTCTCCACCCGATCCACCCCGGTGACAGCCCGCGCATACGCGGCATCATCCGCGCATAACAGCGGATCATCGCTATCGACAACCTGATGCTTGGCTGCAGGCAGAAATAACGTCGTCGTGCCGCTTTTCCCATCCATCAAGAGATAGGCTTGTGGCACCTCCACACCGCACAAGTAATAAAAATCGTTATATTGCCGAAAGGCAAACGACCCATTGCTTGCAGGTGCGCCTGCAACCAAAGCCGAAGCATCGCCAATCGCGGCACACACCCGCTCCCGACGACCACGCAACTCTTCAAGTGTAAAATCCGACTGGAACATATCTTTCTCCCACTAATCCTGTTTCGTTCTGTCAAAAGTTGACAGAACAATGTATCGACAATCATATATTTAGCAACGAGATAAGCCAGATCTGGGGCTTCTTTCCCGTTTTTTTTAACCCTATTTCGGCATACATTCCCGTTTCACGATTTTCATAAAACGTCTGACACTACCATACATCTCATACATACAGCACGCATAGCAACGCATATAAAGGGAAAAGAACCAGTAAAGAGGTCGATCTGCTTGACAAGCACTGCATAGGATTGTGAAGATGCACAGCAATCGCAAGCGATTGGAGGGCACATCACCGATCGCGTCCCTCCCGCATGTGAGGATTGAATTGTTAATACAATAAAAAGGTAGTCAGTTATGGCAGCAGCAAAAAAAGCAAAGCTAGCAATAGTAGGTGTTGGTAATATGGGATCCAATCATTGCGCAACCGTAGGATCCATTAGCAATCTGGAACTGGTCGCGGTATGCGACACCGATCGCGAACGCGCGGACGAAATTGCCGCCAAGCATGATGTCCAGGCTTTTTACAGCCACAAGGACTTACTCAAAGCAAAAGTAGCCGATGCCGTCATGGTTGCTACCCCACATTATGACCATACCACCATTGGTATTGATGTTCTGAAAGCTGGTTTGCACCTCCTTGTCGAGAAACCTATCTCCGTGCACAAAGCGGACTGCCAGAAATTGATCCGTGCGCACAAGAACAAAAAGCAGGTATTTTCCGCTATGTTCAACCAGCGCACCGACCCGCATTATATCAAGCTGAAAGAACTCATCGAAGGCGGGGAACTTGGCAAGATCACCCGGATCAATTGGATTATTACGAACTGGTTTCGCTCTCAACGTTATTATGATAGCGGCGGCTGGCGTGCAACCTGGGGCGGCGAAGGTGGTGGTGTACTCCTCAATCAATGCCCACACCAACTCGATCTCATGACCTGGCTGTTTGGCGAACCGGAAACCGTCCGTGCCGATATTGCCATCGGGAAATACCATAAAATCGAAGTAGAAGACGAAGTAACCGCCTACTTGACATACAAAAGTGGCGCAACCGGCATATTTATCACCTCCACCGGCGAAGCACCAGGCACCAACCGACTGGAAGTTACCGGAACCCGCGGCAAAGTCATTATCGAAAAAGGCAGCGGCCTGGAATTTGTGCGCAATGAAATCCCGATGGACGAATTTTGCAAAACCTCGGAAAAGAGCTTTGCACCCCCGCCCCGCTGGAACATTAACATTCCGATTAAGGGTCACGGCGATCAACACAAAGGCATACTCCAGAACTTTGCAGATGCCATCACCAAAGGTGCCAAATTGATTGCTCCCGCAGAAGAAGGTATTAAATCCGTTGAATTGGCCAATGCCATGCTTTACTCAGGCATCCAGGATGTGAAAGTAAAAATGCCGCTCAGTGCGCCTGCCTACCAGAAACATCTGAAAAAACTCATCGACAACTCAACCTTCGTCAAGAAGACGGTAACGAAAAAAGCGGCCAGCGACGACTTTGCCAGCTCGTTCTAAAAATCGCCATCCTCTCGTGGTTTGCGTTTTTTCTGACAACATGCTTGCTCACACCCTTGCTGCAAGCATATTGCCACTATACCACCCAGCGGCGGAAAATCGCCTCAGGCGTTGGGCGTTAGCCCCGGCACTTAGGCGGCCAAGATGATGCAGAGGTGAAACTTTTTGGGGTGCGATCCTACCGGCCCCGACTCCCTGCGAGGTCGGGGCGGTAGTGAAGGAAGTTGAAAAAAGGCGCGTAAGTTTTTTCCCTCAATGTGTTACAACCTTATAACACCAAACTTTCTCCACCGACCGGCATAAAGCCGGTGGGATCAGCGATGACTGCAACAAATTGCAGATGCTGCCCGCACCACACCTTCTATAAAAGTGAAATTGACATATCAAAAATATGCGATACCCTTTTGGTATACGCAGTCAATCACGTGAGGGGGGGTGTCGTATGAGCAAACGGAAACGTTTATGCATTTTGTGGGTATTGGTTCTAACAATACCCTTGGTTGCCAAGGGTAGCATTCAGATTGTGGAAGAGGAACAAGGCTGGTTAGGGAGCAACAAATCACAAGTCACGACATCACATAATGGTTCTACCGAAATCATATTCGATGCCACGGGCTTGGACAAACTCGTTGTAGCCATTGGAACAGAATCTGGTTTCAACAACAGACAGGTCACCGATATCGGCGTTATGTTCGGTGAGGTGCCGATGACACTGGCAGTATCCCAAAACACATGGACCAATCAGAGTTACGATTGCGGGATCGCAGCCATCTTCTATCTCGATGACCCACCTCCAATTGCCACGACCTTTTCTGTAAGCGTAAGCACAACAGGCGGGGGTCCCAATGGTGGCTTGGTTTCAATAATCGGATTAACCGGTGCAGACGCCGGCGTGGGCAACACCAATGGAACCTCGCATACGCAAGATTCTGCAGGTGAGGTTTCCACCACACTGACCACTGCGCATGACAATGCGCTAGTGATTGCAGCCGTACAAAACTCCGGTAGAAACAATGCGGCGGGCACACCAACTGCTGTCGAACCCTTGAATCTGATACATAATGGTTTCTGGGGCTCACAATGGGGTAGCGTTGCCTCCGCCTACCAATACGTCCCCGCACGCGATACCGTGATCGCGCCAACGTTCAATACGAATGCGGCAGGTAACATTCACGTCATAGCTACAGAGTTTTTGCCACTTCCACCATCCGCGACCGTTATTGTAATCCTATAGCCACAAGCATCTGGCCTGCACAACCCAAACACAAGCAAGAAAGCGCATACCTCTCCAAACGGGTACGACGCGGTCTGCTACTTCCGGATAATAACAATCACTCATATTTATTGGTATATATTTTAGGTAGGGCGAACCCTCTGGGTGAGCCGCGCTTTCGGCCCTCCTTCGCTAAAACTTCGGAGGACAGGCTCCAGCGGGCTACCGCAAAAAGTAGGCTGTCTTTCAGCTTGCCCTCCATCCTGTCCGCCGGAGCTTCAGCGGAGGTGGAAGCCTCGGCGAAGGAGGGATGAAAGCAGCCTCGCGCGTGGATCGCACATGCACAGCCCATGAAAAGACCGAAGGACACAACATGGACGACGGAGGGGCAGGCACGCGAAGCGAATCGGTCTCAGCCGGAAATATATTGACGCATCACAATAACCAACATACATTACTTAATCGTTAGTAACTATTTGGTTACTAACCGTTCTGTTTCTGATCCATTCGGGAGGCAAGCCGTATGATTCCTTTCAAAACAGGGGTGCAAGTGGTCGGGAACGACTTCTGTACCCGCCCGGCAGAATTGGCATCCTTACGCGAACTGATTGAATCCGTAGGGCGCGTGTACGTGGTTGGAGAAAGACGAATAGGGAAATCATCGCTCGTCGCGGAAGCCATTCGTCCGCTGCATAAAATGAAGTCCGTTTTTGTCGATTTGATGGCACTCAAGGATCTTGAAGACCTGACGCATCGCATCGGCATGGCAATTCTTGCCTCCGAAACGCAACAGAACCGCGTCATACGAATGATGCGCAACCTGTCGTCGCTGCGTCCTTCCATGAGCATCGATAGCCTAACCGGTGCACCATCGATCACGCTTTCCCCCGGTACCGGCAACCGCCTGGAAACGCTAGATGAACTTTTTGCCTTGGTAGGGCAGTGGAAAAGAACGGTCGTCGTGCTCGATGAATTTCAAGATGTCTTGGCCCTCGATGATTCGCGACGGGTGCTGGCGCGTTTGCGCAACCTCGTACAGACGCAACCGAATGTTGCGTTCGTGTTTTGTGGAAGCATACGAAACCAGATGGAAGACATATTCACACATCAGGAATCGCCTTTCTTCAACTCCGCCATGCGGCTACAGGTCGGTCCGTTGGATCGCCACCTGTTTCGTCAATACCTGCAAACCCGTTTCGAAAGCGGTGGGCGAAAGATTACTGAAGCGCAACTGGATACCATTCTCGACGCATGCCACGAAAACCCCGGACATGTGCAGCGTTTTTGCATTAGCCTCTGGCAAGCAACATCGGCGGGGCAGCGCGTTAAGGAGAACGACATCATGGAAGCCTGGCGTATTCTCTTCGGCATGCAAAGGGATGCCTACGAGCTCGTTCTGACAACGCTCAGCCCGCAACAAACCAGAGTCCTGCGTACACTGGCACACGCTGGTGGTACATCGGGAATTTCGTCGGATTTCGTCGCGGCAACCGGGATTACACTGGCACCATCGGTTCGCAAAGCCATGGTAGCGCTGGTTGCCAGACGATTGGTACAGAAAGATCAGACAACGTTCTGCATCTCCGATCCATTTCTCTCCGCCTGGTTGCGTCAGCAGCCCGCCTGATGGTTCTGGAAATCAAGGGGTGTAGGTCAGCCCCTTGACCTATCCCGCAACAGCGAGCGCGCTGCCGCTGCCAGTCGGCTACCTTTCGCTGGGAACGCCAGGCTCCAGCCTGGCCCGTAGGTAGACTGCGCATAGCAAGCCCGCCGGATGCACCATACTCAGCTAACGCAAAGCCGCGCTTTCGGCCCTCCTTCGCTAAAGCTTCGGAGGACAGGCTCCAGCGGGCTACCGCAAACCCCGTGCCCTATTTCAGCGTGTCAGCATTTTAGCTTTTCAGCATTTTCCCCTAATCTTCACGACTTGTCCGGACTCCACATGCAAGGTAATCGTACCACCTGCAATATCGACCTCTCCCAGTGGCTGATCACCATCGCCCGTTACCGCAGTAAGCGATACCTTGCGCGGCTTTTGCCAGCTTGATGGTAGTTTCCACACTTTGCTGGCATACCCATCCCGACTATAAGCTATCAATGTTGGCTCCTTACACCAAAGCACGGGCATACAAATGTCTGTCCTATCCAGCATGTTTCCGTATTCCTCCGATCCCTGCGGATGGTTCTTGTAGAACCAAGGCAGAAAATCGAGCCAGAATTTTTCCTGGAACGCTTCTGGTTCCGTCACGGATTCGAATCCGAAATGCGCCGGGTTTCCGCACATCAAAGTATCTGGGATATCCCGGATGTGCTCCATCTGGCAAGCCGTGTGCGGCTGCAGGCCGATAAAACGATCTACCCTGATGCCATGGACATGCTCACCCGCTACATCAATATCCCGATCGCGCCAGTAGCGGAAGATCTTGCGCATGGTTCGTGCCTCTTCTTCTTTGCTGTAGCCGAGATACGGACTAATCGGTCCCTTCTGATCCGCTTTGCGCGCGCCCAGCATCGCATCCACATACACGCAGTGGTTTTCCTGCACCTCGGGCACCATTGCAATCAGATCATCAATGCGCTTTTGCGCCAGACCATGTTTCCACTCTTGCGTGTAGCTCACATGATAGCAATCCATCCCCCACCAGCGGTTGCCGACAATGAGCTTGCCATCAATATCGCGTGCCAGAATATCTTTGGCCGCATACTCATCGAAAAGCGGACTATCGGCATAGGCATCGAACATATTGATATGCAGCGTCGCCAGGCAGTTATACTGCCGCGCTTCCCGGATCAACCAGCGCAAGCTATCGAGCGCCGTCTCATCCTGCTCGCGTTTCAGATGCTTATTGACGCATGCCCAACTCGGATACTTGGAATCATGCCCTTCATACTGCCACCCTGTCAGTAGTACCACTTGCGGTACACCACTGGTGATATCATGTACCCGCTTGATCACTTGCAAAGCATCTTCAAACGTCAGATATAGTTCGCGAATCGCCCCATCGCCAAAGACATAGCGCTGCTCGGGTGGGCGGCCAGCCGCCATGACTGGATCCGCGCTGTACATGCCGGTACCACCCCGCCTCGCATGCATGATCCGGTATACATACTTCTGATGCCATGGCAACAACCATGGACGTTCGGGCTGCATCGTTTTCGTGTAGTCGTAATAATCGCCCGAGGGCTCATCTTTCATACTTGTCATCTCTTTGCTCTCTCCATCGTAACCGGCGGCTGATCTTGTTTTTTGCGAACCGAAACCATGGCCGCCTCACCACCACGCAATTGTAACGACAACCCTGCGTTACCATCCAGCACACCAAGATAAGGCTGGCCCCAGACGCCCAATTGTCCAACGTGGTGCATCTGACGCCGGATAATAATGAAATAAAGGGCTCTCTTTGTAGTAGTCATCTTCAAAAGCCTGCCCGGCTATAGAGAAGACAAATACCGAAATCAGTAAAGCAAGCACGGGGACAACAGCGATAGAACGACGCATCGTAATGACCTTTCAAGGATTGATCTGCATACGCATAAACCATACACGTCGCATTAGGGAATCATACCAAACAACGAGCGGGAAACAAATAGCATAAATACTGAAAATGTAGTACAAACGCTCATGTCAATATCAGAACACATCCGCATCATCCATCACCGCTTCCATTACACTGCAATGCAAATCGCACGGTGGTATTACCCGCACGATGAAAAACCAGATCCACAAGACTTGCATCATCGTCGCGCGCAACCACGGTAGCACCTTGACATGTCTTCGGGACAAACCCATTGCAAGCTACTGTAAGCACAAAATCTTCTCCACCCACAACATCAACACGCCCTGATAACGTCTTGGTTCTGGTATTCCATTTAACACCATGGCACTCCATCATGCCCTGCATCATGTGTCGGTTCGTTGAAATCACCTGCGGATGATCTTGTTTTTTGCGAACCGATACCATGGCCGCCTCTCCACCACGCAACTGTAACGATAACCCAGCTTTGCCATCCAGCAAGCCAAGATAAGACTGGCTCCAGAAGTCAAACGCATAATAGCGCGCATCGTGCTCTAAACCCAGCGATCCGGTCTCGGCCTGATCACCTGACAGCGGAGCGGCGACCACACGCGCACGCCCCCCATTGTTAATAAGCATGACCTGCAACCAGTCATCCGTAACGCGGTATGCATAAACCGATGGATGCTCACTCCCAGTCAACATATCAACAGGACGCGGTGACTGCGTGCCACCAAGGATCGGGAACAAACGCGTAACATCATGAAACATCTCTTTGGTCATGGAACCAATAGAAGTGCCGATTTCAAGCCGCCCGGACAGGAACCCCATGATTGTCAGAAACGCACGGCGCTTGTAGCCTGCTATCGGCTTACCATCCATATAAAACGACTTGCCATCAGGATAATACAGGAAAACACTGCGCGCCTTATACCAGCGTAGTCCCATGCGAGAGGCCATCTCCGGCTCGAAATGGCTGGCGTCTCCCCACACCCGCTGGATATCGACAATGCCTGCCGTGACATCAAGTCGCGGCGCAATTTCATGCGTGATGCCGCCCAAGTTGCGTTCGTGAATATAGGCATCCGGTCCCAGACCTTCCCGACACAGCCGAAATAATTCACGATAGGCAGATGTCGTGGTAAATGCTGCATCCGCAAAGCCACCACCACTCGCCCAGGCCGATTCAGGATAATCGAACTTGATGCCTTGGAGTCCGGCTTTACGCAAGCGCTTCCAGACACGCAGGCAATGCGCCCGGAACGCCGGTTGCGAAAAGTCGTAGCGTACATACGGTTTATGATGCGGGTGCGTATAATGCAACCGACTGATGTCGCCATGCAGCATCCAGTCCGGATGTTGTACGGCAAAATCATTGGATGGCATGCTGCTCTGAAAATAGGTAAAGGGAATGCCTCCCAGGTTTTTTACTGCTTTGCAAAAAGAGGCAAAGCTATCGTAGGGTTTACGCAAAGAGCCGGGCTCCGCACCAGCAGCATGCCCATCCCCTGGACCATAGGCCCGCCAATGTGCGTCGTCCCACCAACCTTGCTGTGTATCGCCAAAGTTACCATAACAATACGTATCCGGCTCCAGCCGTACTGCTAATGGTGTATAGTTCATAAGCCCACGGTCCCGCGCCAACTGCAATTGCTCGACTAATCCGACAGCATTATTGATCGGTTTGCCTTCACCGAGATGCTTGGTAGATACCATCCAGCCGCAAAGGGTCGGAAAATCATAGACATTCGGTTGAGCATCATTGGCCGCACGCAGGGCCATCCCATAGGCCTCCAGCGCCTCGAACGGATCGCTGGTTATAAAATCCAGATAGGCAGTATCGGAAGCAATATAGGTTTCGCCCGGCTCCACCAGCTTGCCTTGCGGATCGAGAAACGAAAGATTCAAGTTGCGTAATCCGGCATTGCGCACACGCTTGCCTGCACCACGTTCGCCATCGCGTATTTCTACTACGCGCATGAATGCCTCGTAGGTTAACCCGCCAGTCACAATGGTCCGCCGTACGCCACCATCCAGATATGTAAGCATCGCTCCATTATGAGCTTCAATCTGCCAGTCTTTTTCGACGATATTCGGCTCTGCCCCAGCACCACTGCGCAGCACCCGTGGCTTTGTGACCGCTTGCTCCGCAAAAAGCTCACCGCAATGGATCGCATCCACTTTGCTAATACGAATGGGAAAATCCATCCGATTTGTGACGCCCCATCTGATTTCGATACATGGCAACCGGTTATACAACCGAATCAGCAGAATCCGCGTCGGGTCGTAGCCCTCGGATGGTGCAAACGTTATCGCCAGTTCCTTGCCCTTCCCTACAGCCGATTGAAAGCTGCGCTGCTCCAACGTAATGCTCGTAGTTGGCTCTTTCCAAATCGGCCCCGGATATTTATCTACCCGAAATGCTGCATTGCGAAAGCACCACAAGTCCGTCCGCCGATCCCGAACAGACCAAGCCCCACTCTCGCGATCCACACAAATCTCATAAAAACGATTTTTCATACATGACCCCAGCTATCACTCTCTCAAGATACCAGATTACGACCCGAGGCAGTATCACTTTTCCCAACCCTACCGTCAATCTGATCCATGACACAAGACACGCGCACAGCCGCTCAGCGAAAGCGGGCGACCGCTCCCCCCCAACTCCCATCGCGCCGATTCACGTTTCACCACCGCACCATCTTGTTCACCCCATTCCCTTACCTAAGCCGGGGAAATTCTCGGCATGGGCAATGGCGCTTTGGCCATTTCCCCGTGCATAAACTTCAGTAACAGTTTTTGTTTCAAAGCCTGGTGTTCGGGCTGATCCCAGAGATTCGTGTATTCCCCGGGATCGTTCTGTAAATCGTAGAGTTCGCCGTACTCCTTGTTAAAGTGAACCGTCAATTTATACCGGGAGGTGATGAGCGTACGCAGATTCATGGTTGTGGGCTGGTGCTGATTTTCAACAATCACATGATCCCGGAGCGTCTCTACATCTCCCTGCCAAACGGCTTTCTCATCCACGCCTGCCATCGTCCGTGGTATCGGCAGTCCGGCAAAGCTTAAAAAGGTTTGCGGCAGATCAACTGTGGATTGGAGCGAGTTGGATACAACACCTTCGGGAATCGTGCCAGGCATACTGACAACGAGTGGAACGCGAAGAATATCCTCATAGTGATGAATGGCTTTGGCAGTCAAACCATGCTGTCCCCAGAAATCACCGTGGTCTGTTGTGAAGCACACAAGCGTAGATTCTGTCAAACCGAGAGCATCAAGCTTGTCGAGAATGTTTCCAATATATGAATCAAGCATGCTCACCATACCGTACATCATGGCAATGTTCCGGGCTTTTTCTTCACGAGACTTCAAGTGCGACCGCGAGCCATGAATACTGTTGCCGCCTTCTTCTATACATGCGCTAAAATCAGGATTTTCTTCCTGGGACAGCTTGAAGTATGGCGGTTTGTCATCGAATTCCCCTTCGCGATGTTCGGGCACGGTTACCTTCTCCGGGCTATACATACTGGCATAGGGTTCCGGCACCATATACGGGGGATGCGGATCGAAAAAGCTGGCCCACAGGAAAAAGTTGCGCTCTTCGCGATGATACTGCTCCATCAAGGCGTTCGTACGTTCCGCAATCCATGCATTATAGTGGATTTCTTCCGGGATCTTCCATGGTTCTCCTGCTTTCAAATGGCCATGTTCGGGTTGAAAGTATTTTCGCCAATCCGCGTATCCCTTTTCCTCCATCCACAGTGCGTAATGTTGCCCAACATGTGATTCATACGTATGGTTGCGTGCCAATTCAACATGCTGGAACCCATAGTATGGCCCATGGAAATCATGCCAGAATTCGAGATCATGCAGGATGGGATAGGACTCCAACGAAGGAAACGCCTCCGTGCCTTTCAACGGCTGGAAATGTGCTTTTCCAATCAAGGCCGTCTCGTACCCATGCGCATGAAAGATATCCCCGACGGTAGGAACATGCTCCATCAGCTTGGTCCCCAGCGAGTATGCACCATGCTGGCTGGGATGCAGTCCTGTTATCCAGCTTGCACGTGTCGGGGTGCAAGTCGGGCTAACCGTATACGCGCGGTGAAAGGTTGTTCCCCGTGCAACCAGCCTGTCCAGATTGGGCGTCTTCACCTCCGGATTCAAATACCCCATCGTCATCCAATGCTGCTGGTCTGTGGTGATAAAGAGCACATTTCGTCGTTTCATGCTTTGCATACTATTTATCCGCGTGAATCAACACTGCCCGTCAGGCTCGGTTTGCCTGCCAAGGTAACGAACGCTGTGCAGCCTTCCGCACGAAACCGAGGCAGCTAAAACCTTGCGAATCAGCTCTTTTTCCTCGGGGTGCAGGAATGTACCGTCCTTGTTAAAAATATCGTGATGGTATACGGATGGCTCTCCTTTGTCTTTGTTCCAACCCCATGGGTAAATGGTCTGCGTCTTGCCGGAAACAAGTCCCCAGTTCATGGTACCAGCGCAGTGCTCGCGGAAAACCGGGAAGCAGTCGGAAAAAGTCGAACCATGCCCTCGTGCCAACCACTCGGTGCAGATGATCGGGCGACCAGACGCTTTACAAGTCTCAATTCGCTTGAGCAGCCCGTTTTCCTGCGACATATACGCATGGAAGGTTACGATATCCGAATGCTCAAAGATGCATTCGTTCAAATCATCTTGGTTGGCCCAGATGCCGACCGTCAGCGGTTGCGTTACCCCCTCTACGGAGCGCGCCCAGTCAAAAACAGCCCGTAGGAATGGAAGGGAGTTGATCGACCGTTCGGCCCCTGTAATAGGGTCACCCACAGAATTGTTTGGTTCATTGTAAAGATCCCACACCGCAATTCGCGAATCGGCTTTAAACCGATCCAGCAATTCCTTTACATAGCGTTCGAGCCTTGGCCATTGCGACGGATTCTCGACAATCCTGTAGCCCGGCGATTGCACCCAACCTGAATTATGCGTATAGGGTTGCGGCTCAGGCTGCTTTCCCAGGGCAAAGTCAGGATTCCAGCAATCGTCGAATATCACAAACATCGTTTTGATACCCTTGCTTTCCGCAATCGATAAATAATGTTCTATACGATCAATAAAACCATCGCGATCATGTTCCCACAATAAGTCGTGCAAATAAACACGCATGATATTCATACCGATTGACTGCGCATAACCAAGCTCGCGCGCAATGGTATCGGGATCAAACGTCTCCGCCTGCCACATCTCAAGCTGATTGATCGCAGTGCTAGGCGTAAAGTTGGCACCAAAATACCACGGTTGTTTGTTTCCCCACTTATTCGCCTGTTCTCTAGTCCAACGCTTTATTAAAACACGCCTGCTCATTTCTGAAATACTGCCTATGCGCCTCCCAAAACCCCGGTTGTCTACCGCCATCCAGCAGCTATCGAGATCAGTGGCTCAGCATCCTCTCCCGGCTCTTCCATGGCCTCCAGTTCGCGAATGTAGGCACGTACGGCTTCTGCTTTGGATTCAGAAAGATGGCCAGGAAAACCGCGCTCCTCGTTTTCAAAATAATGCGCTGCGCGTTCCAGTTCAGGAATCGCAACACGCGCATGCGCCCCATAACCACGCAATATCCCCAGCACTTCAGGTACCCGATTCTGGCTGCCATGCTTCCTCATTTGCGTGACGTAGGCAGCAGCATGGTCGATACCTTCCCGCACCCGAAATTCCTGCAAGCGTCGCAGGGCTTCCATATGAATCGCTGTATTATAACCGATCGCCAAGGTATTTCTGGCTTGCTCGATCTCGGGCCAAAGTGCCTTGAATTCTTCTAACGTCAAATCCCGCACCACATTGTTTGCAATGGTGCTGCGCGTGGGCCCCTGTGCGGAAGTTAGAAATGCACGTGCCGCATCCAGTTTGGGATCGCGCGCCTCAAACGCTTGTGCCGATCTGAGCAGATTGCCGCTACCAAAGAGCGCATCTGCCAAACGCTGGCGTACCACATCATACGGGTCATCATGGATTTTCTGCGATGCTGCAATGAATAACGCTTCCACTGCACGCGAGTCCTCAGATTTTCCCAATGCCAGAATGGCGTTGATCTTCAACACGCGATCCTCGGCATCCAGCAAGGCAATCAAATCCTCCACGGCTGGTTGTGCCTGCGAACCGAGATGCTGCAGCGCTTTGCAGGCGCCATACCGTGCGTACCGATTTTCCGCATGTAACATTTCGCGCAGCACATCCAACGGAGGATCTTCGTCCTCGCGCGCAGCCAGCGCAATGGCAGCTTGTTCGCGGGTCACTGGTGACCAATGCCCCAGCAATGACAATAGCTCCTCCTCGGGATAATCCGTAAACTTACCATGCCAGCGCCGCATCCCGGCAGGTAATCGCCCGGCTTCGATGACATTCTCCACCTCTTCGGCATCCAGTGCAACCGTTAACACTTCGCGTCCCGCAATGGCTAACTGTTGGCGCGGAATACTGTAAAGCAGCAGGCGCTGCCCGGTGGTGTCCCAGTCTCTGTATGCACCACCTAAAGGCTGGAAGCCAAAACCACCATCCCAGCGCCGTTCCAAGTCCAGACGCCAAAGATCCTCACGCATAAAGGCACTCAAGGCCTCCTCCCCAGCCCGTGCAGCACCCAAACCACCCCACACATCGCTCCAGAAATGTCCAGTGTGCCCCCATTCGCGAATCGAATGCGCAGCCACGGTCATACGACCGAAGAACTCCGTGCCTTTGCCATCTCCAAGCAGCGCATACCCAACCGCAGCAGAAGCCCCTCTTCCGTTTTCATCGTAGGTTAAATTACCTCCGGCAATATTGCCACCATACGTCGGGCCACCGAAGTCTATCAAACTATTCAGGAATACATGTTTTTTATGTATGGCGGTTTCGATGAGCGGAGAGGTAACCCCACTGCGTCGCGATAGCAAAAGGGTAACCCAGCAAGTGATGCTAGGACTATTCAGTGCGCCATAGCCCAAGGCAGGCCCCGGCTCTCCCGTCTCAGGATCGCGCGGCGTCATGTTATGCCCCCAGGTCCCGCCTAAGGACTGACCATAGGCAATGGCATGACTGTAGGCCTCGATAGCCGGAAGCACCTGTTTGTCTCCAGTTGCCAGGTAGTACTCGTTCAAGAGCAAGTTGATGTATCCCCAACTCCAGCTCCGCAAACCTCCGGTCGGGAGCGGTTGCCCTGATTCCGCCACTTGACGAGCAAGCAGCGCAACATGCTCCCGCACACTTGGCAAATAACGTTCATCCCCGGTTGCAAGCATACCCAGTGAACGAATGGAGCTCGGGATCGAAAAATCATTTTCTCCCGGTGCCTCTTGCCGCCCAAGATAGCGCAAGGCATTTTCGATGATCCGTTCGCTCTTCTCACAGTTCCACGGTGCCGTGTCGCTATACGTGCCTAGGACTTCCAGGTGCAGTGTGACCGTCTCCGTCTGCCCATCGCGCCAGCGTAGCAACGATAGCTCGCCACCACCTTCGTCACTCTCCGCTCTCGTAAGGGCTTCGCCCAACACCCGGCGAGCATTTTCCTCGAATGGCACATCACCAATGCCAAGAATGACATCCCCCTCCTGCATTATCCCGTCAGCCGGAGACCCTGCATCCACATGTGTAATGTAAATCTGGTGCGCACGCGCCAAATTGCGCGTACCCGTCTGATGCCCAACCCGCGTACTCCCGAACATCCACCCCCGAAGCCCGGTTGCTCCAAGATTTTGCGCATAAGAAATATCCTCATCTGAAAGGATAGTCGGATCTTCACTCGTAAAATCCGGACGTATATCACTGGGTTCGACGAGCACCGAACGCGGCTCATCCCAGCCCGGACGCCACATGATGATGCTTAAACTCTCACCGGCACGCGTAGCCAGGTGCGACGATTCACGGAACTGAAATACGGGTTGACGGTCAAATAACTTCCCGTTCACGCCCAAAATCACGTCGCCGGGGAAAATCGAATCTCGAATTTGAGAAAACCGCGGAACCTGCGTAACCAGAATCTGACGTGCCTTGTCGCGTTCCGCATCTGTCTCTCCAAAAATCCAGCCGTGCGTTCCGTAAAAATGCAAGAACCAACCTCTGGGAACATCATCCACAAAAGGCCCTTCGCCTTTCGTTAAATCAGGCGGTTGTGCCCCATTCTCCGCCGCGCTTGCCTGAAATTGCGAAGAAAGAAACAGTCCGCAACCGAAAAAACACAGTACAATCCATTTTGACATTGTTTTCATTGTATCAACTCCTTTTTCCTAGGTCAGCCCCCTCAACGCCCGTATCGAGTAAAGCGGTGTGCATCCCATGAGCAAATAACTCCAAACCGCAAATACTAGCCTCTCTAGCCCCAGTGTACAGAAGATAATGCGCCCATTGCCCTCGAATATAGCCAGATCTCGAAGTTCATGAACGGGTTCATCGATAGAACCAAATTGGTAGGGGCGCAGCGGCATATGCGCCCCCTCTTCCTCATTTTCACCGCGTAAACAAGCCCGCACATACCTATTGTGTTGGATAAGCCCTTTCGCTATAGTGCATTCTTCTTTTATAAACAAATCCAACCCTACAGGAGTTCAGCATGCCACCAACAGATCTCAAGGCAGCCTATCGCACCATCATGGATGACCACTTTCCCCAACACATGGAAATCAGCTTTGTCGAGACCAATGGCAAGCGCCAGACGCTCTCTTATGAAAAGGCATCCTGGCGAATCGATGGCGTCGAAAAAGGCCTGCGCTACGGGGAAAACCCCGGTCAGGAAGCTGCACTCTACCGCTTAACCAATGGCAACCTCACATTAGGGGACGTTACGGCCATTCAACCGGGACGGCATCTCGCCTCCAATGTCGAACTGTTGCAATCCGGCAAACACCCCGGCAAAACGAATATTACAGATACCGATAATGCCCTGAATATCTTGCGCTATTTGATGGATAGCCCCTGTGCGGTGATCGTCAAACATAACAATCCCTGTGGTGTAGCCTTAGGCAATAGCATTGCAGAAGCCTACCACAAAGCCAATTGGGCTGACCGCTTGGCGGCATTTGGTGGTGCAATTGCCTTGAATCGTACTTGCGACAAGGAAACCGCCAACCTGATCAACGAAAATTATGCAGAGGTAGTCGTAGCACCCGATTTTGAAGAAGGCGTGCTGGATTTGTTCGCAAAAAAGAAAAACTTGCGTGTCATGCAGATAACCAACATGGCCCGGTTAGAGACGTTTGCAACCGAGAGGTTTGTTGAGTTCAAATCTCTCATCGATGGCGGACTCGTGGCACAATGGTCTTTTCTCCCAGACGTACGTAAGCCTGCGGGCCTATTGCCTGCCAAAGTTGAATACAAGGGGCAAACCTACCAGGTGAATCGCGAACCCACGCAACAGGAGCGCGATGACATGATATTCGGTTGGCTTGTGGAGGCTGGTGTAACCAGTAATTCCGTCTTGTATGTCAAAAATGGCGTAACCGTGGGCATCGGAACAGGCGAACAAGATCGCGTCGGGGTTGCCCAAATCGCCCGCGATAAAGCCTATACCAAGCTAGCAGACCGAATTTGCTGGGAACAACATGGCGTCCCGTTCAACACGTTGGAAGATCTTGGAGTACGCGAAACGATTACCGAGGCCGTACAATCACAAAATGGGGGACTCACGGGAAGCTGCATGATCTCTGACGCATTCTTTCCCTTCCGTGATGGCATTGATGTCGGCCTGCGCGAGGGCGTAACAGCTGTGGTGCAGCCGGGCGGATCCCTGCGCGATTACGAAGTCATCGAAGCCTGCAATGAATACAACGCCGCCATGTGCTTCACGGGACAACGCAGCTTCAAACATTAATGGGAATGTCCCCCACCACAAATGAGCATACACAATAAATATCATCTGACCATTGTCCTGGCAATCTCCCTTGCATGTTTCCATGTGCAGGCCGATCAGGCGACGACAACCCATGCTGGCGAACTGAAGATAGAGCTCAGAAGGGAACATGTCGGAGGTTCTCTGCAAGTGCTCCTCTTCGACAATGCCGAGAACTTCGAAAACTTCACCTCCCCTCTGCGTTCAGAACGATTCCCAGCAGATGGACAGCAGCAATTGCGCGTGCAAGACGTACCTACCGGGGAATATGCATTGCTTGTATTTCATGACGAAAACGATAATGAACAACTCGACGTGAACTTTATCGGGATACCGCGGGAACCCATCGGATTCTCCAACGAATATCGCCCGCGGGGTGCCCCCACCTTCCGCAATGCGCGCTTTACATTCGTTCCCGGAGAAACGGATCCTGTGGAAATGGATCTGGTGCGGCCCTTGGGAGATCGCGGTAGAATTGGCGCGGGGGTGGTTGTCATTACGCGGGGCAGCCCCTACGCCCAAGCAACCGATAATCCCCTCAATATTTTCCCGGCCGTCGTTTACGTGGGCAACCGACTCCAAATTCAAGGCCCCTTCCTGCAACTGGGGCTCATGGGAACCGGTCGTACCCGTTTGGCAGGCACCATCGCCTACCGCCAAGCAACCTATGAATCCGACGACAGCCCCATACTTGCCGGTATGCGCAATCGGCGCGCAACCGCAATGGCCGGCCTCAGCTTACAGGTAAACACCATCGCTGGCATCAACCTCTCTACCGGATACCAGATGGATGCATTAAACCGCATAGGCGGCGGAGAAGGCAGAGTGGCCATCTCAAGATCATTCCCTTGGGAACGATTCCGGTTCAACCCATCAATCAGTGTGAATTACATGCTTCCACGACTCGCCCGACACGACTATGGCGTCACCCCAGCAGAAGCCACCGAAGAACGACCGGTTTATCGCCCCGGAACCGCACTCAATCCCGAAGTGGGATTGAGTGTCTTTGCTGAAATCACCCCGAATATCATGGGAGCGATCATATCCTCAGTCGAATGGCTCGATAGCAGCATCCGCCGTAGCCCGATCGTCGAGGACCATTACGTGATAAAAGGTACCTCCTTTATCGTCTATATGTTTTAACGCCCTTGACACACAGCGCCCTTAAGTCAAACTATCCCTTATCAGCAGAAAGCGGAAACGAAAAGGAATCAATATCATGACACGCGAAAAAATTATGCAGACCTTACGCAACATTGTAGACCAAGCTGCGGTGGAGCCAGTCGACACGGAAAATATGATTGAGGATACGACCATTGGCGAACTCGGATTCGACTCCTTGTCAGTATTGGATTTGATCTATGATGTCCAGCAAGCGTTTGGACTGGATTTCGAAGTGCAGGAACTTGTCACGATCAATTCGGTCGGAGAATTAATCGATTTCCTCGAAGAGGAAATGAAAGGGTGAAACAAAACACCCCTACCTTTCGTCACCGCATCGAATATGCGGGCGTATTGCCTGGCATTCGTCTCATCCGGCTCCTCACGCCGGCCGGTGGTCGACGACTGGCAACCGTCCTCGGACACATGGGATTCGCCACGATGCATCGCAGGCGTGATATCGCCTGTAACAACATCCGTCTGGCAAAATTGACCCATCAGGAAGAGGAAATACGTAGCATGGCGCGTGCCTCCATGATCCACTTTCTGCGGGTAGCAATCGCCTCGCTCCAGAATGCTGGAAACGCGGCTGGCAAGCTACACATCGAACAAAATATCGACCCTGCGGCCAAAGAGGCACTAGCCAACCCAAAACAAGGCGTCATTCTCTGTTCTGGCCACTTGGGAAACTGGGAAGTCGGACTCCAGGAAGTTGCCAAACAATTCCCGCTTTTAGGTATTGCTCGCAAGATGAACAATCCACTGGTGGACAACCTGCTTTCCTTTCGCAATCACGAGAATATTGAAATCACGCCGAAACATGATCAGGATGCGGGACGTCTGGTACGCGCTTTGGCCGAAGGACGCAATGTCGGCATACTGTTTGATCAGCATGCCTCCCGCAATCGTGGTGTCATGGTTCCCTTTTTCGGCGTTCCGGCTGCAACCTACACATCCCCTGCCATGCTACATCTCACAACCAAAGCCCCCATTTGCTTTTCCACCTGCGTCGAAACCGCTCCCGGCAAATACCACCTCCACATCGATCCCCCGTTTACCTATGCCCGCACGGGAAACCGGCAGAAGGATACGGCCGAAATCCTGAAAATGCTTCATGCCAAATTGGAAAATGCCATTCGAGAGCATCCCACGCAATACTTGTGGGCGCACCGTCGCTGGCGCCAAGTCTAAGCTGTAACTTGACTGTTTATCTTCAATTTTGGTGGGGCGAACCAGCCATGTCTTACGGAGCCTTGGGCGAAGTAGGATACCCGGTGAGCCGTGACCGTAGAGGGGGCATGCGCAGCGCATGGAAAGACCTGCGCCTGAACATGAAAAAAAATGCGCTAGCTGCGGACAACGGCTCGGCGAGGACGCCTCGCCCTACCTGCCAAACGTTTCTTCTCCGCATCATCTTGGCCGCCCAGATGTCCTTACTTACCCGCACCAGACTCCCGGTAGACCTCATCAAGCAAGGTTTTATTAGGCGTCAGCCTTATAGGGGTACCAGATAACCTTTGCAAGTACTTCACAACCATTTCCAAACGCTGTAAACTACTCGTGGCCAAATCGAATACTTTCCGTTGCTTTTCGTCAACCTCGCCCAGCCGCCCCGAAGACAACAATTCTACAAGGGCGGTAGAAACCGTCAACGGCTGCGCAAGCTCCTGATTGATCTCAGCCAGACTTTCCAACAATTCTTCGCGCGAAAGATGAATGGGCGCTCCACTTTCCCGCGCGGCTTCTTCCAGCTTGGCAATTTGCATGCGGTCCGCATGCACCTTTTCCACCAAGGAGTCCGCTTGTTCAAAAATCGTATGTATCAATCCTTCGAAAGAACCGCGCAGCTTGTCCAATTCCTGCGCAATCACGTCCGCGTCAATATGCCCCATGGCACAACGCTTCTGCAACGCATCCAGATCTTTTTGCATCTTTTGAATCTGCGCATCGCGCAACTGCTTCACGCCGTTCTGCGGCGCACCATGATGCTGCGCCTGCCAGCATAAATGCTCCCACTCATCCGGACTTCCTCCCATCGCAAGAAAATCATTGCGTAGATCATCCGACGCCTCGGCATCGGCAAGCACATCCGTCATATCCTGCAGAATGGCTGTGCGTTGTTCCTCTACCAAGCGCTGCTGTTTAAGGAAACGTTCCAAATGCTGCTTCAGGTCGGCGCGAGAGCTTACAGCCGTGGACGCAGCCCCATCGAAACGCGCATCAGCATCATCAAGCATACTGTCGAGATCAAATTGCTTAATGCCGGCTTGCGATCCAGCACCGCGCGTATTCCCGCTCTCACGAAAACCGGCATGTTCCTTTTCATCACGTGATATCCGGGCGTAAACCGATTCATCAATACGGATTCCAACATAGGCTTCCCCCGGCTGCAAGGAGTCTACCCCAGTCGCCAACCATGTCACAAAACGATTCAACTCAACCCGTGAAAGGGAGTCCAGAAAAGCAAACGTTTCCAGCGAACAAGCCTGCATCCGCCGTGCCAATACGTCATCGGCTGTACGCAATTCACAAGGCTCACCATTAAGAAGAATCTTCCCCTCTACATGACTCCACACAATCTCCGGATATCGATCAAGAAGATCCACGGTTCGATTATAGAAGGCATGCAACGTAGTAACCGATACGGTATGATCCCCCCCATATGCCTGCACATTTCGCAAGGCCAGACAGAAAAGTTGTGCAAGCTCGCGACGATCCTGGATATGAATGAGAGGAAAACGCTGTGATTGATCTTGCATGCCCCCCCCTTGTTGTCGCGTACCCATGCGCTTTCTTATCCCAAAACGAATCTTCCAAAGCAAGAAAATAAACCATATAACCCAACGGAATCCTCACAAAAAAGGACACCAATAGAGAAACCAGATACGCATAGCGCGAACTTACAACAACTGCCCGCGCGGGCTCTCCGCTTCATCATCCCACCAGCGCGGCTTACTGGCAGCGATCCGGGCAATGCGCTTGGATGTCATCTGGTTACCCTTGGCCTTGGCTCCCTTTACCGCAACCGATTGCGGATGAAATGCCTGTTGATGTATCCGCTGCCCCTTGGCCGGCTTGTACTTGACATAGATTTCCTCGATGGGTTTGTCTTCGAGAACCAAGACCTTGGCATCGTCAGATGCACACCGATACTCTTTTTCCAGAATCGTACCACCCGTTGCAAAACGTTTCATATACGTAAAACCGCTTTTCGCATCCGTATAAACGAGCGTATAAACGGCTTCACGGTCCCATATCTGCACCAACTGCAGTCCACCTACCACAAAAAAACGTTCTGGCGGCGGCATGACCCAATAACGACCATCCTGCGAAAATACCACGATTTTATCATAGGATGAGCACGAAAACAGCGTATCACCATTAACACCGTGGCCAATGTAACCACGCTCGGCATCATAGTTGATTTTCAGTTCGGTTGCCGTAAGCTCCCGGACGGCAATACTGCCAAATGTAGAAATCTCGGTCTTGCGTGGATACTCCTTGCCATATGTCTTGAGAAGATTCTTCAGATACTGAACGACATAGCGCTTTAACTGCTTCAGGTGCTTCTCGACCTGTTCAAGTTCCTTTAAAATACCATCGATTTCCTTGCGATGCTTTTCAATATCGAATAGCGATATACGCCGAATGCGAACCCCCAGCAGCATCTCAATGTCATCATCCGTAACGGGCCGAAGCAATCGGTCCTGAAAGGGTTCCAAACCACGATAAATCGCATTGCGAACGGCCTCAGACGTCTTACAACTTTCAATTTCCTTGTAAATACGGTTTTCGATAAAGATCTGTATCAATGTCTTTTGCTGCAAGGACTCATGCAGATTGTGCTTCCGCAGCTCTAGCTCCTGTCGGAGCACCTCGATCGTCTGTTCAGTGTTGGCACGCAATATTTCGGAAATATTGGAGTCCACGGGACGATCCTTGCAAATCACAACTGCCCGGGTCGAAATGCTGTGCTCACAAGCCGTGAAGGCATAAAGCGCCTGAATCGCCTTATCCGGCTTTGTCCCCGGACTCAACAACAATTCAATTTCCACTTGCTCCGCCGTAAAATCATTGATTGCGCGAACCGGCACCTTTTTCTTGCGAACGGCATCCTCGATGGAACTGATAATCGATTCGGTCGTTGTTCCGAAAGGAACTTCCCGGATCACCAGACGCGCACGCTGGTCTTGGTCGAAACGTGCCCGTAACTTTATCTTGCCATTTCCATCGTCGTAATCAGAAACATCCATCAAGCCGCCTTGAAAAAAATCAGGATACAGCGTGAACGGCTTCTTCTGCATGATCGCAATTTGCGCCTCGATCAATTCGCAGAAATTATGGGGCAATACACGCGTCGACATCCCCACGGCAATACCCTCTGCACCCAGCATCAATAGCAAAGGCAACTTGCTCGGCAAAGTCACTGGCTCCTTGCGGCGCCCATCATAATTGGGGACAAAGGGCGTTAAATCATCATTGAATATCTGCTTACGCGCCAAATCCGTAAGACGACACTCAATATATCGACTAGCCGCCGCCGGATCCCCCGTAAGCGGATTCCCGAAGTTTCCCTGTCCCTCGATCAGATATCGCTTATTCGTGAGGTTGATCAAAGCATCGGCAATCGAAGCATCCCCATGCGGGTGATATTGCATGGAATGTCCAACAATGTTGGCAACTTTCGTAAAACGCCCATCATCATTTTCATGCAAAGACCATAAAATACGCCGCTGCACCGGCTTTAAACCATCTTCCATAGCTGGAATCGCTCGATCACATATCACATAGGATGCATATTCCAGAAAATTGCGATCTATCATCTTCCGCAAGGGGCCGGGGCCATGTGAATGAGAATCCCCCGCGTCCGTTGCTGGCATATGTACATGCGTGGCCTTTTTCTCACCGGCATCTTTTGCACCTTCCTTTTTCTCCGGGCCGGCTTTTTTCTCATCACTCCCATCGGGCGGATCCGCCCAAGCATCAAAACTGAACTCAGGCTGGGGTACTTTTCGCTTCTTCATACTGCCACCACCAGATTCTCCATGATATAAGCCCGACGATCCGGCGTATTCTTACCCATATAAAACTGCAACAGCTCATCAATCGCATGCTCCCCGGAAACATTTACGGGGCGTAACCGGATATCCGGACCAATAAATTGCTTAAACTCACCGGGAGATATTTCTCCCAGTCCTTTGAAGCGCGTAACTTCAGACTTACTGCCAAGCTTCGCCGCAGCTTCATCGCGTTCCTTTTCCGAATAGCAGTATATCGTCTCTTTGCGTGTTCGCACGCGGAACAAGGGTGTCTCCAAAATCTGTAAATGTCCCCGCTCTACCAATGTCGAAAAGAAGCGCAGGAAAAAGGTGATCATCAGATTTCGAATATGCAATCCATCCACATCGGCATCTGTCGCCAGCACTACATGACCATAACGTAGATTATCGGTGTTTTCTTCTACATCCAGACTCCGCATCAAATTGTAAATCTCGACATTCTTGTACAGGGCATCGCGCTTCAAATCGCAGACATTTAACGGTTTGCCCTTGAGCGTGAAAATGGCCTGCGTATTCACGTCCCGGCAGCTTACTAGAGAACCTGCCGCCGATTGGCCTTCCGTGATGAAGATCATCGATTCACGCCCCTTGTCCTTGGCGTGATTATAATGCACTTTGCAATCCTTGAGTTGCGGAACGCGAATCGAAACCGCTTTCGCGCGCTCACGCGCCACCTTCTTCACGGCCTGTAATTCCTTGCGCAACTTTTGGGTGTCTTCTATCTTACTGATCAAACGATCTGCCGCCGTTTTGTCCCGATGCAGCAAATCCACCACACTATCGCGCACCTTGGTTACGAGCGACCCGCGTATTTCCGTATTCCCAAGCTTGTTTTTCGTTTGCGATTCAAAAACCGGATCCTTGATCCGAATGGAAACAGCCCCCAAAATGCCTTCCCGAACATCATCCCCATCATACTTTCCGCGACTATACTCATTGATGCCCTTGAGTAATCCTTCGCGAAATGCACTCAGGTGCGTACCACCATCATTCGTATACTGACCATTCACAAACGAGTAATATTCTTCACTAAACCGATTCGTGTGGGTAAAGGCAAAGTCCAGCGTCTTGTCCCGGAAATGAAAAGGGGTATACAATTTTTCATACATCCCCTCTTCCGTGATCAAATCCAACAGCCCCCCCTCAGAAACAAAGGTCTGACCGTTGAAGTCAATCCGCAACCCCGCATTCAGATACGCATAAAACCGTAGGCGTCTCTCAATATGCTCCAACTGAAATACATAATTTCCAAAAATTTCCGGATCGGGCTTGAATTCAACGTGTGTCCCATCCCGGTCTTTCGAACGTCCCTTCTTTTTCTCTACCAACTCCCCGCGCACAAAACGCGCTTCCACATATTGCCCATCCCGATGACTCCGCACCAGAAACGTCTCCGAAAGCGCATTCACCGCCTTGGTCCCAACGCCATTCAGCCCCACACTGAACTGGAATACATCGTCATTGTACTTTGCCCCCGTATTGATCTCCGAAACACATTCCACCACTTTGCCCAAGGGAATGCCACGCCCAAAATCTCGCACACAAACGATATTGTCTTCCAGTTTGATGGCAATCCGCTTGCCATGCCCCATAATAAATTCATCAATACCATTATCGACAACTTCCTTCAAAAGAACATAGATGCCATCTTCATAGTCATCTCCACGTCCCGTACGTCCAATATACATCCCCGTACGCAAACGAATATGCTCCAACGACGATAATGTCTTTACCTTACTCTCATCATACTTATGCTTCGCTGCCGCCATATTTATCCTCAACCAAACAACCCAGCAAACCGTTCTGCCGCTGCCGTCCAAGCCTCCGTATCCTCCGGTTCATACCGAACCGTCGGAAATGAATCCGCAACCAGCTTTCGTGCGGCCGCCAAATCCGCCATCTGCCCCAATCCCAACATCTGAACGGCCACATTTCCAAGTGCCGTAGCTTCGGTCGGGCCCGCCAGCACCGGTTTGCCGGTAGCCGATGCAGTAAACTGATTCAACAGGGCATTGGCAGATCCACCACCAACTACATGCAGAGCCGTAATCGAATGTCCTTGTAGCGCCTCCAACCGCTCCACCACCCAGCGATATCGCAGCGCCAACCCTTCGAAAATCGCACGAATATATGCCCCAGGCTCCTCCGGCACAGGTTGCCCATTCGCACGACACCAATCCGCAATCTTTTCGGGCATGTTTCCAGGTGATGCAAAAACCGGATCATCCGAATTGATGACCGACCGGAAAGGCTCCGCTGCTTTTGCCATCGCCTCCAGTTCCTTCCAGGAATAATCCTGCCCCGCCTCCTGCCAATAGCGGCGACATTCCTGCTGCAACCACATGCCCGTAATGTTCTTTAAGAAACGCACCTTGCGATCATAGCCGATTTCATTCGTAAAGTTCAGATCATGCGAACGCGTATCAATCAATGGTGCATCCAGTTCCGCGCCCATCAGCGACCATGTACCACTGCTCAAATAACAAAAATCCGCACCTTCCGCCGGGACTGCCACCACCGCACTGGCCGTGTCATGACCGGTAACTGCCACCACAGGAACCGGACCAATCCCGGTTTGCACCGCAAGATCCTCCTTCACAGGGCCTAGAACCGTGCCGGAATCAACCAACGGAGCCCACGGGATATGCCCCAACCCAACGCGCTCCAGGAGCTGTTTCGCCCAATCATGCGTTTGCGGATTATAACATTGACTTGTGCTAGCAATGCTGCGCTCGCAGCGAGCAATACCCGTCAACAGGTAATTAAACAAATCCGGCATGAACAGCAGTTTATCCGCCTTATTCAAACGCTCACCCTCGCGCTCGGCATACAGTTGGAACAACGTGTTGATCGGCATGAATTGAATGCCCGTCTCCGCAAAAACTTCATCGGATGGCACTTTCGTAAAAAGGGCATCCATCTGACCCTCTGTACGCGAATCGCGATAGTTGAAGGGAGCGCCCATCAGCTTGCCATCGGCATCCAGCAAACCATAATCCACACCCCACGTATCCACACCAATACTCTCCAACTGGATCCCCCGCTCAGCGGCCAGAGACAAGCTCTTCACAATTTCGCCGAATAACCTCTCAGCATCCCAGTACAGATGACCATCTTCCCCCGTCACCGCGCCATTCTCGAAACGATACAATTCCTCCAACTGCAGTTTTTTTCCATCATAACAGCCTAGCATTCCACGGCCACTCGACGCACCAAAATCCATTGCCAGATAATACTTCATCTCCATTCTCCTTCCGCATAAAAGCCCGTAATTCTGCTTTGTATACAATAAGCTTTCGTTTTGCCAACGCGCTACCACAAGAATCTCTTCAATATCCAATAACCAATCCCGACCTCTGGAGAGTCGGGAAATGTCCAATTTCCAAATATGAGATTTCCAAACTTAGTCGGTTGGATATTCCTTGTTGGTTATTGGATATTCGATTCCCCAAGTTACCCCGCCGCATCATCTTGGTCGCTCAAGTGCCCTAACGACGAGGTTCACCATATAATCGCGGCATCATGCCACGATAAAGCCCTGCAACCCAGAAAAAACTTGCAAGATCCAGTGCCATATTTCTGAATGGGCGTATAACAGACAGTAAGGAAAGCATATGATCACACTGCCCATAAAAAACAGCAAAAACACCTACACGCTCGATCCCCGGATCATTATCGGAATTGGTTTGAATTACCGCGATCACATTGCCGAGCACGACAAAATTCACGTGCAGGGCTTTACTGCATCCGTCCCGACAGAACCCGTTATTTTCCCCAAAACACCCAATGTTTTGATTGGACCCGATGACCCCATCATCATCCCCACATTTCTGGAAAATTATCAATTCGACGCGCCGCGCATTGATTATGAAGCCGAATTGGCCGTTATCATCAAAGACCAATGCAAAAACGTATCTCGTAAAGATGCCATGCAGCATATCCTTGGATTCACCTGCATGAACGATGTCACGCAACGCAACCTACAACGCAGCGACCAGTCCGGGTGGTTTCGGGGAAAATCCCTCGATACGTTCGGCCCCATCGGCCCCGTGATCGTGCCTCCAGAGGAAATCGATCACGCGAATCTCGAGATCCGTGCCCGCCTCAACGGCCAAGAGGTGCAGTCATCCAACACGGGCAACCTGATTTTTCCCGTGGACGAACTGATTGCATTCATTTCACGCCAAATAACCCTAGGCCCGGGCGACATCATCTGCACCGGCACCCCTGCCGGCGTTGGCCCCATCAAACCCGGCGACACCATCGAAATCGAAATCGAAGGCATCGGCACCCTCCGCAACCCCGTCCACGCCGAATGCTGATAGTCGGTAACGCCATTGTTTGCCACCGCATGCTACGTTTCTATTTTCAACTCGGCACCAGACAAGCCCCCTTTGGTGCGGTGATCCACCTTCGCGAATACGCTACGGGACAGGCGAGCAAAGCGAACGCACCGCTTTGGCAGGAGCGAAGCGACGGTCCCCGCGCACCACCCACCACCCTCGCCATTACAAAACGTAAACGATCAACCAACCCGTACTGCCCATCCCCGCCCCCGGCACTACGCGCAATCCCAAAGCGGCGATTCCAATCTCCGCACCAAAACCACCCGTCTATCAGGTCAACATGGTCAATCAGGTCAAAAAAAAAAAAACGGGCGGCACACGCCCCAGCGCCAGCCACCCGCAAAAAAGTCTTCAGTCTTTAGGCTTCAGTCTTCCGTCTGCCCCCCCATCTACTTGATTATCAGCACCGTGCCCTGCGGCAGAATGGGAAATCCCGTGACACTGATATTGTCAAACCGGCCAGGCTCTCTACCGGTCCCGAAGCCAACAAAAGCCTCATCACTATTGAGTGTGTAGTCATCAGCGACCAGTGGTCCCCGAGAAGAGGTACCCACCATCCACGAAAGTTCTAAGGTTCCTGTAAGACCATTGGTGGGCGTCCAAGTAAAAGTGGCAGGTATCCATGTCTGCGCATCAATCGAAAAAGTGTTATTTCCATCGGTACTATGGATTATCGTTCCGTCAGCATCGAACAGGCGCGCCCGTTGACCAAACGTGTGTCTCTGCAATACTGCGTTCAAATAATTTCCGGCGGTCTGTTCCAACCCATCGCCAACATCGCCGAACACAAAGAGAACTTGCGCATAGTTAACATTGCTATCAATGTAGAAATCGAAACTTCCACTAATGGGCTTGGTCGCATCAAATCCAGTTTCATTCGCTAAATAGATGCCGGGATAACCTTGATTACTGCCACCCCAGTCAACATTCCCGCTCTTGCCAGGGTTTCCTGTATCAGCGACAACATAAGTACCCTGATTATTCTGATTAAATATATTCCAACCAGGAGGTGCATTCGTACTTCCGAGGGTTTCACTCTCGAAATCAAGCGTAATCGTCTCCTGCGCCAACAAGGGCCCCGCCACCAAACCCAAAACCGCCATCGCCATCATCATCTTGCTCTTCATCATGTAATCCTTTCGTTAGTTTACTTATTCGTTCTGTTGCTTTCCATTCCGTGACCCTTGCATCTAGACCGAAAGCTATAGTCACCAGCCAACTCGCCGCAGTACGCACTCGCAGCCGGGCTGAACATCTGCACCGCTTCCGGCAACATGTCCAATTCCTGACTCACGGATTTACCTGAATGTATTCGTTTTTCACGCTATACAATTACAATATACCCCTTAATATTAGACTACTTGTACACTACTTGTATATGTACATGCGTCTATTTATTTTGTATATTTGTCATATTATCCTGAGCCACAGCATGAATATTCTTTGTTTTTTTGCGTATTATCGTTAACATACGATTTGTGAAAACGTTATCCGTAAGTATGGATTTGCTGGGCCAGCAGAGCGACGCATCATCTGATGAAACGCTAGATGTCCGCCACATGCTGGCCCGGGAAATACCCTGTGGAGACAGTCCGACCACACTCCCCCCCTCTCCAGGCATCCGAATCCTGATTCCTGCAAATGGAT
This sequence comes from PVC group bacterium, assembly GCA_003567005.1. Lineage (GTDB taxonomy): Bacteria > Verrucomicrobiota > Kiritimatiellia > UBA8416 > UBA8416 > T3Sed10-140. Next base: position 23,357 of record PXBF01000111.1, on the reverse strand, counting down.
TCCTGTTATGCAGAATGGCAGGAAAGCCCATCAGAATCCCGCAGGGTATGTTGATTGTCAGCAGCGGAAAATGCCGGACACGCCTCATGCCCGCAAAGCAGAGCGAAGAGGAAGAAGAAGCACCCGCCACGCTTCTGCGCATCATTGAAATCAATGCCATTCTCAACAGAACCACTCTTCTCGAGGACCGCTTGCAACTGCCGGTTTTGGCAAACTATGCACCAAGCACAAAAATAACCGAACTTTTTACCAGCATCCAGCACCCCGACGAAGCAACCCTCCTTACCGCTGGTGCAAGCGATATCTACCAGAACCTACTGGCTCTCACGCTAGTATCCCGAATTATCAAAATAGCTGGAAATTCGCCCCCAAAATCAATAGGAACAAAAGAGACAGATCGATTGGCAATACTCAAAGCATTTCTGATCACAAACCTGCCCAGTCGAACCTTAACGACAGAGATCATGGCCACCCATCTGCGCATGTCGCGCCCCGCCTTCTGCCAATGGGCCAAAGCAAATCTTGGCCAGTCTCCGAAGCAATACCTAAAGCAATTGCGCCTGGAACGCAGCCTGGAATTTCTCACCCAAGGGCGCATCAGCATCGAATCCATTGCTGAAAGAACAGGTTTTTCCGACCGCTATCATTTTGACCGGGAGTTCAAACGACATTTCAACATGACCCCCGCCGCTTACCGACGTATCGCAGGAACAACGGCTTCCGAAACAGATGATCTAGCCCCTGCACTGGAAGCCTTCCGAAAAGCTGACTTTGCTGCGGCCCTGCGATTCTGTGAGAGGGGAATCGAGCACGTGCATGCCGCCAACATCCACAATCAACTCTTGTATATCAAAGGCTGCTGCCTGCAAGCAATTGGACACCCGCAGCAAGCGCTAGCCATACTGCAACGCTTACGAAACAGTGAGTATGCGCACCAGGCGGGCATGGTTTCTTGCCGTCTGCTATATGCGATGGGCAATTATGATCAAGCCTCCGCGTATCTACAGGCAGGCTACAAGCATGCCAACAGCCAACAGCGTGGTGAAGTGGTGAATCTCTGGATGGAACAAGTACAAGCTCTGCATCAAAAGCGTAAACCACAACCCCTTCGAGCCTATCTTGACATCCGCAAGGAACTCTTCGTGCAGGAAGATTCCAGCATGGCCCTAACCGCAAAAGTGCTGACAGCCATGGGGCAATACGAGGAAGTCCTGGAGCAATGTGCCACCATGCCTGATCGATGCTTCCAAGCACTCCAGCGCACGGGCAAGCTCAAGGAAGCCATTCGCCGCTACGGCAAGCATGTGAATGCCCAAGCACGCAAAACGGCATTTTATCAATCCGGACATTGGCAACGGGTACTTGCGATGCCTCCCGAAATCCCGGAAATGGACGTCAAAGCTCTCATCGGACTCGGCCGCTACGAGGAGGCCATACGCCGCTATCCACCCCTCGCAGGCGGGGCCTACATGGCACTCGGCCGCTACGAAGAAATTCTGGAAGCCACGCCGCAAAAGGATTTACACCACCTGTTCGCACGGCATGCCTTGGGTCGCATTGATGACATGCAAAGCTGGGCAAAACAACATCCCGGATTCATGATGGAAGCGCAAATGTATCTGAATCCTGCCGCCATTCTCTCAACCTCCGGTCCGGAGGCAGAAGTCTACCGCGCATTAGCGACTATGCTGCTCACACTCGAGGCACTAAACGCTGGCGAGACCAAACAAGCTCTGGATCTGTTGGAAAACGGCGAAGGTATCGATTCACCTAATCTCTGGGCGACCCTTAGCAACCAAGCTCAGTTACTATTGAAAACGGTCCTGCGCGGCTTCCTCATCAACCCAGCGCGTATGCAGGAAGATTTTGATCTGATCTTGTCCCGATTCCGATTTTTCCATAGGCAATCCCTGTGGCACGATGCCGCTTATATAACACACAAGATTACCCGCAGCCGCTTCATGCAACAGCCCTTTCAGGTGGACATCCACAATCGCATCATACTCATGGAGGCCATCACCCACGACTTTGCCAGCCGCCCTCACAAGGCGCATGCAGCCTACGAAACATTCCTACAAAACACCCGCCCCTACTCCAGTCCCAATTTGCTGCTACACCGCTTCGCCCAATGGCGCCTGAAATCACGCCCGCACCCCGCATAGAAAACAACACGTAAGCAGCCTACAAACCATGAAGTTACTGCTTAACGGGCATGGGACTTTCGGTATTCGCCTGGCGTCATGCCAACGGCCTTTTGAAACGCAAAATGCAGATAGCGCGCAGAACGATAACCTGTCGCAGTGGCTATCTCGGAAATCGACCCATCACTGGACCGCAAAAGATTTTTTACGTTCTCAATGCGGCGACGGACAATTTCCTGATTCACACTTCGCCCAATAGCTTGATAGAAACGACGCCCCAATTGGCGCTCGGACAAATTAACCGAGTGCGCCACGTCGGCAACCGAAATGTTCTCCTGAATATGCTCCCAAATAAACACGAGAGCTTGCGCAACCAAAACATCAGACATGGCCAATATATCTGTGCTGCGCCGCTTGATCAGGCCGGCAGGAGGAACCAGAATAGGGTGATCTGGCGCAGGTTTCCCTTCCATCAACCCCCGCAGAAGATGCATCGCACGGCGTGCACGCTCCTGAAAGCCGGGAGCTATCGAAGACAACGGCACCGGCGACCGATTACACCAACTGGAATTACCGTAGCCCAACAACGCAATTTCCTCGGGCACATGTCCACCGCGAAGCTGAAAATACGTGCATAGCTGGGCCATGATTCTATCCTTGTAACCCATAACACCAATCGGCTTAGGTAACTGCGAAAGCCAGCCTCCTAGCTCATCCTGCAAACGAACCACTCGCTCTTCCGGAGATTCATCGCCTTTGTGTTGATGCGCCAAGCTGTAATGACAGGTTTGCACCCCGGCTTCTTCCAACGTTTTGCGGTACGCCGTATATAGTAAATGTAGCGGATTCATATTACTCGATGGATCCCATCCAATAAAAGCCGCATTGGAAAAACCCCGCTCGAGAAAATGAAAGGCCGCTAAACGCCCAGTCGCCTCCAAATCTGCCAAAACAGCAGGCAACCTGTGATCCAGAGGATGAAATGTTACTCCCAAACGCACTGTTGGACATTGAATCGATTGCAAGTGTTTGACCAGAGGATCATCTGGCAAAAGACTTACAATGGCACCACTGGGCGGAATATCCTTAGGATAGGCATTGTGTAGCAACTTGTAATCAAGTAAATCCCATTCCCACTCACGTGCAATGTCTATTAGCGTATCAACAAATGGCAAGGGCGATTTCAGAGCAATCAGAATACGGGGACGAACCTTGCGCTGAATCGTTTTCTTTTTTCTGGCAGCACTCATATCAACGTAACACCCTAAATAAAAACATGTAATGCAATGACTTCGACACCGAATCAAACAGTAATCCAAACCATTATTAAATTACAAATAATAACCTTATAAGGTGATGAGTATAACCCACAAAAAAAACAAACTTCAAGTGTAGTTTTGCCCAAATTGTACATTATTACAAAAAACTTAACGATGCTTGCCTTTTCCGAGACTGCCATTGGTCGAAAAATAGTCATTCTGACGCGTTGCATCTAAAACCGCTCGCCACAGATCACAGCGCAGATTCAATTGTCGGCGTTCTTTCGTCGCCAGTTGAATCGGAATAAGGGCATATTCACCATGGGGTATCCCGATGACACAATTCGTCTTCCCTGCCATGGCTGCATGCACGGCATGCTTGGCTAGCATATTGCATAAGATCGCATCTGTTCCCAATGCTGGCACACTGCGGATGGCGTAACTCGGATCAAAATATTTAACGGTTCCATGCCAGGGCGCTTTTCCAAAATGAGACGTCAGACGTAAACGAAGATACTCTCCAATGTCATGTTTCAGCAGATTACCGGATGCATCACGCTCCTCCGGAAGATCTTCCATAAACGACTGCCCGGCGCCTTCAGCAACCACGATGACACAATGATCTTTGCCGCTTTGGAAGCGACGTTCAACAGCGGCAAGCAAGCCAGCAGGACCATCCATTTCAAAAGGGACCTCTGGAACCAAGCAAAAATTCACTACCGAATTGGCAAGGCTGGCATAGGCTGCTATAAAACCGGAGTCCCTGCCCATCAATTTTACCAAACCAATCCCGTTGTAGGCACCATTGGCTTCCACATGCGCGCAACTGACAATATTGTGCGATTGATACACTGCCGTCTCAAAACCAAACGTGCGCCCCACAAAATGCAAATCATTATCGATCGTCTTCGGGATGCCGATCACCCCAATGGACAAACCACGGCGTTTGATTTCTTCTGCGAGCGCTGAAGCGCCACGTAATGTTCCATCACCACCAATACAAAACAGGACATTAATATTCGAACGCTGTAACGAGTCAACCAGTTCACGCGTGCGATGTCCATTGCCCCGTGACGACCCTAAGATGGTCCCCCCCTCTTCATGTATGGTATCGACGATATCCGGATTCAAGATCATCGGGGCATGACCAAACTCTGGCAGCAATCCCCGATAACCATAGCGGATCCCATATATACTACGCACCCCATATTCAAAATGTAGCAGATGCACAATACCTTTGATTACATCGTTCAATCCCGGACTCAGTCCTCCAGCCGTCAAAATAGCAACACGCGTCCATGCCGGATCAAAAAAAAGATGCTGTCGGGCCCCTGCTTTTTCAAAACTGGCAACCGGTCGCCCTGCTGCTAACGCCTCTTGCAAACCGGATGCGTCCTCCGACAACAGCAAACGTGTGCCCTCTTGCGTAAATTCGCAACCATGCAAGGGAGAAGGCACCGTGCACGACCCCAACGTCTCTACATCGAAATCGTAGTGTTCAGGGTGCTGTAGCACATCTTCTTGTATGCTCATAAAACCACTCCTATGCATGAAGGATGAAGAATCACAGGCAAGACATCCAACCTGTAAAATCCTGCATCGCGCTTTTGTGTGTTTCCAATTATGGTTGCGATGCGTATAACCATATCTTAGGTTCCATAATAAACAAGAATCATACAAAAAAAACGTAAAAAGAATACCATGATTGCAATCATTGATTACAAAGCAGGAAACCTTACCAGTGTAAAACTGGCTTTCGAGACGCTGGGGGTCACAGCAGACATAACGTCGACACCGGAAACGATCCGTCGCGCGCAACGCGTCGTTTTTCCCGGCGTGGGTGCGGCAGCAGCGGCCATGCGTAACCTGCATGCATTAGAGCTGATCCCGACCATACAAGCAGTGGTACAGTCGAAAACACCGTTCCTGGGAATCTGTCTAGGCACGCAAATCATTCTGGATCACTCCGAAGAGGATGGCGGTGTTGAAACGCTATCCCTTATTCCGGGAAACGTGATCCGCTTTGCCCCATCCAATCCCCACGACAAAGTGCCGCACATGGGGTGGAACCGCGTGCAAGCAACGCAAGACCACCCGATGCTGTCTAACATCGACGACCAAAGTGAATTCTACTTTGTTCATAGCTATTATCCCGTGCCCACCAATGCCCAGCACACCTTTGCCCAAACCCATTATGCAGATGCAACCTTCGCCGCTGCACTCGGACACGAAAACATCTTTGCCACCCAGTTTCATCCCGAAAAATCCGGCCGCATCGGCCTGCAACTTTTACAAAACTTCATAACCTGGAATCCATAAAGGAAATACCGAACCATGCTGACACGTCGCATCATACCCTGCCTCGATATTCACAACCGCAAAGTCACCAAAGGGGTAAAATTCCAGAACAACATTGAGCTGGGAGACCCTGTCGAAATGGCCGCACGCTATTATGAGGATGGCTGCGACGAACTGGTATTCTACGATATCACGGCTTCTGCAGAACGACGCCCGATCGATATCGATATGGTACGGGAAGTTGCCCGCGCCGTGCGCATCCCGTTTGCCGTTGGCGGAGGCATTTCTGGTCTCCCTGACATGGAGCGCGTGCTACTGGCTGGTGCCGAGAAGATTTCCGTCAATTCCCTCGCCGTCAAAAAACCCGAAATGATTAGCGAGGGATCACGTGCCTTCGGCGCGCAATGCATCGTGCTCGGCATGGACCCATTAGCCGTCCCCGATAACCCACGTTTCCCCAGCGGCTACGAGATCACGGTCCGCGGATTCCGCGAGCATACCGGCATCGATGCGATCGAATGGGCCAGTAAAGCTGTCGACCTCGGCGTAGGCGAAATTGTCGTTAACTCCGTCGACGCCGATGGCACCCGCGCCGGTTTTTCCATTCCCCTCACCCGGCTGATAGCCGATGCCGTCCCCGTTCCTGTCGTTGCCTCCGGTGGCGCCGGAAATCCCCAGCACCTTGTCGATGTCTTCGAACAAGCCCATGCCGACGCCGCTATCATCGCAGGCATGATCCACACCGGAGACTACACCGTATCAGGCATCAAACAAGAACTTGTAAAAGCCGGAATCCCCATCCGCCAAAAATGGTAAACAACATGACAAAAACACACCCCAAACCCCAAACCCCAAACCCCACAGAGCCTACCCGTTCTTTCTGTCCCAATCTTTCTGTCGAGAATCCTCCCCCCGCATCCCGAAACCTCCGCATCGCCGTCCTCGGCTCCGGCAACGGCACCAATTGCCAATCCATTCTCGATGCCATCGCATCCGACCAGCTCAACGCCGAGGTAGTAGGTGTCATCTCGGACGTACAAGATGCAGGCATCCTCAGCCGCGCCGCCAAATGCAAGGTCCCCGCCCTGCACATACCGGTAATCAACTCCAAAACCCGCCTCGATGGAGAACCCGAACAGGCCTACATCCGCCAATTGCAGGAATGGCAAGCCGACTATTTGGTACTGGCTGGCTTTATGCGCATCATTAAACCCGCCATGCTCGCCGCCTTCCCCAATCGGATTCTCAACATCCATCCATCCCTGCTGCCCGCGTTTCCCGGCATTGCAGCCTGGAAACAAGCACTGGAATACGGCGTCAAAGTAGCCGGCTGCACTGTACATCTCGTCGACGAAGGCACCGACACTGGACCCATTCTCGTCCAGCGCACCGTCCCCGTACTTGAAACCGACACCCCTGAAACCCTCCATGCCCGCATCCAGGAACAAGAACACATCGCCTACCCCGAAGCCCTCCAGCACCTCGCCTGCAACTTCACCGCCCACCCCGGTGGAGGTAAACGTTGAGGGAAACGAACTTACGCACAGCTCCCCCCTCAACTTCCTTCACCACCGGGATAAACCCAGTGGAATAGTCCAAATCGTTTCATCTTGCCCCCCCACTGCCAGCGCTAACCCACTGTCAATCCGGTCAATATGGTCAATAAGGTCGCCAATGCTTGCCACAAAGACAGTCCCCGCATATTCTACACCACATGAAAACAAATCCATGGATCCAAAATGTACCGTTATATGAGCCGGGTCGACCGCTTGAAGAGGTGGCGCGCGAGTTGGGCTTATCCGATGTGACTGCCCTGATCAAAACCGCTTCGAATGAGAATGAGCTAGGTCCTTCGCCCAAAGCCATTGAAGCCATGCAGCAGACTGCCAGCCAAATGCACCGTTATCCCGATGGCGCCTGTTTTTACCTCAAAAAGAAACTAGCGGAAAAAGCGGGAATCAACCCCGAAAATATCCTTCTCGGCAATGGCAGTAATGAAATCATCGAATTCTTGGGCCATGCTTTCCTAGGGCCTAACCAATCCATGGTTGTCAGCGAAACCGCTTTCGTCGTTTACCGCCTCGTTTGCGCGCTCTTTCAAGCACCCTGCATACAAGTCCCGATGCAAGATTTCACGCATGATCTTGATGCTATGCGTGCAGCCATTACACCGGATACGCGTATCATTGCGGTCTGCAATCCCAACAATCCCACGGGTACATCTGTCGACCCGCAAAAACTCACCGATTGGGTCGCGACCATTCCCGAGCATGTTCTCATCGCCATCGATGAGGCTTACTTCGAGTTAATGCCGTACGACGCCCGCCCCGACTTGCTCGCCCTCATCCGGGGCGGCAAAAAGAATTTGATGATTCTGCGCACATTCTCGAAAGCATACGGGCTTGCTGGGCTGCGGCTGGGATATGCCATTGCGCACCCCGACTTGATCACCACCCTCAACCATGCACGCCAACCCTTCAATGTAAATGCCATGGCACAAGCGGCTGCTCTTGCCGCACTGGATGACGAGGATCATCTGCAAAGGTCCTATGACACCAACACGGCCGGACTCACCTACTTCCATGCGTTTCTCGATCAAGCAGGCATTCCGTATGTACCATCCACCGCTAACTTTGTCTTGATCAAAACCGGTGATGCCCGCCAAGACTGCCAAAAGTTACTCCAGCACAAGATCATTGCACGCCCTATGACGGGCTACGGCCTCCCCGAATGGATACGTCTAACCATCGGCACACAAGAGCAAAACGAAAAAATGCGTGACACCTTGCTCAGTCTTTAACCCGCATATCTCACAAACGTCGTAGCGAGAGCGCGAAGAGTGCGGCAGAGCGGGTTCGCGGCGCAGTGTGGCAGACGACAGTGTGTAGAAACACATGGAGGTCGCCACGCAAGTCGCGGGCCCGATATGACGTGCGATTCGCGTAGCTACGCGCGGAGTGCCCTGGATGACGCATGCAACATATAAGCCGTGATATAACATCCAGCAGCATCCGCGTCATCCTGCGAACGTAAAAACGATTTGGCTATTCACGAATTTGCCCGCGTCCCTGTACCACAAACTTATACGTCGTTAGCTCTTCAAGCCCCATCGGACCACGGGCATGCAACTTATCAGTACTAATACCGATTTCTGCCCCCATTCCGAACTCAGCCCCATCGGTAAATCGAGTGGAAGCATTGACATACACGACAGCCGAATCAACCCGCTGCGTAAATACCTTCTGGGCTTTTTCATCATCTGCAACAATCGCATCAGAATGATGCGAACCATAACGATTGATATGTTCCACTGCATCTTCAAGCGTATCCACGATGCGCACAGCCAGACGCAAATCGAGATACTCCGCATACCAATCGTCCTCGGAGGCTGGCTCAAGATAAGAGCTGATGGCACAACTGCTCTCATCCCCACATATGGTACATGACCTTTCGCGTAAGCGCGTAACCATGGCTGGTAAGATAGCGCTTGCTATGTCGCGATGCAGAACAACCGTCTCTATCGCATTGCAAACGCCGGGCCGCTGACATTTGGCATTTTCAATGATTGCCAAAGCCGTCGCCTGATCTGCAGACGCATCTACATAGACTTGGCATACACCCTTATAATGCTTGATCACTGGCACACGGGCATGTTCGGTCACAGCGCGAATCAGCGCCTCTCCACCACGCGGAATGGCCAAATCCAAATACCCTTCCAGTTGCACCAGTTCACGAACCGCTTCACGATCCGTTGTTTCCACTAACTGAATAGCATGCTCCGGTAAACCCTTGCTACGGCCTCCTTCGATCAACAGAGAAGCCAACACCTGATTCGTATGCCAAGCTTCCTTGCCTCCGCGCAAGATGATGACATTACCGGTTTTCAAACACAAAGCGGTTGTGTCAACCGTCACATTTGGACGCGATTCGTAAATGATGCCAATGACACCAATCGGTACACGCTGTTTAACAATTTCCAATCCATTTGGGCGCAACCATCTACTGATAACCGATCCAACCGGATCCTTCAGTGCCGCCACATCCCGTAAGCCCGCAATCATGCTATCCATCCGCGCAGGACTCAACAACAAACGGTCAAGCATCGCGTCCGATAGCGCGGCTTCGCGCCCAGCCTCCATATCCTTTGCATTTTCAGCCACGATTCGATCGCGCCCAGCATCTAATGCATCCGCCATCGCCATCAACATCGCATTCTTTTTACGCGCCGAGAAAGACGCCATCTGACGCGAAGCCACTTTTGCCTGCTCTCCCATTTTTAGCATTGTCTCATGTAACTGCATGCGCTGTCTCCTACTCTTCGTTTACAGGGCCGAAGGAACGACCAGGGTACCAACATCTTCACCCGCGAGGGCCTGCGATAGCACGATTGGCTTCGTACCATCTGCAATCACCACCGCACAACCACTCGAAGCAGCCACCTGAGCGGCCCGTAATTTAGAATCCATCCCCCCTTTGGATATCCCCAAACCACCCGCCTGAACCAAACGCAGCGTTTTACGTGTGACCTTATCTAGAAAACGCACGCGTCTGGTTCGGCCATTGTGCCCCTTCTCACGCAAACCATCAACCGTCGTCAGCAATACGAGAAGATCGGCCCGAATCAGTTTTACCACCAAAGCAGCCAGGTAATCGTTATCTCCAAATGCCAAATCTGCACGTAATTCTTCGTCGCTAACAACATCGTTTTCGTTGATGATGGGAACGATCCCGCGCCGTAACATGGATTCGATTGTACGACGCGCGTTCACTTGACGCAAACGGTGCTGAAAATCCGTATGTGTAAGCAGTACCTGACCAACCACTAAACCTTTTGCTGTAAACAAAGCATCATAGCGCGCCATCAGGCGCGCTTGACCAACCGCAGCGGCCATCTGCACTTCCGGCAATAACGCGGGGCGCGACTTCATTCCCAAGGCCTCCATGCCAGCCCCAACAGCCCCTGATGTCACCACGGCAACTTCATGTCCCTGCTTGCGTATCCGCGCAATTTCTGCAGTTAATGCCGCCATACGACGCCGATCAGGGCGTCCCGTTCTTTGGACCAACACGCGACTACCAACCTTCACAACGATTCGACGGGATTCCGGCAATCCCGCACGATACTTTAATGAAGCTGCTTTCATTCGTACTCCCAACCGCGCTAACCGAAAAGATCCCTGTGCATCCAATATATCCAAACATGTAATGGCAGCGAGACATCACGGCAGCAATCAAAACCGCACGCAAAACCGAAAACATCCCCAAAAGAACACACGATAGCTTATACCTGTCTCAATACTGTTTACGCGCAGCTGCCAAGGCCCGCTGCGCTTCACGATCGGCTGTCTTGCGCTTTAATACCTCGCGCTTATCCGCGGCCTTGCGCCCACGGCAAATCCCTACTTCGATTTTCACCTTTTGACGCCGAAAATAGCAACGTAAAGCAATCAATGTATTACCCTGCTGCTCGGCGGCAACTTGTAAACGACCGATTTCCCGACGGTGCAAAAGCAACCGACGCGGTCGGTCGGGATCGTGATTGAACCGATTCCCAAACGTGTATGGCTCAATTTTAACGCCATACAAGAAAGCCTCACCCTTCTCGATACGGATATGGTTACCCGTTAACGTAACGTGCCCCGCCCGTACGGATTTAACTTCCGTCCCTTGCAGTGCAATACCGGCTTCCAACTTCTCCAATACGCTAAACTCATGAAAAGCTTTCCGGTTCGTAGCTATCGTGGAATGTTGCGCAGTCATGGCGCAAGACCCCTACAAGATGCCAGCAGGTGCAGACTTTTCTTCCAGTTTCGCAAAATCAATCTTATCCTCAATGATTTCACGTAGCGCAATATCGGTCTTTTCCTCGCCTACGGCAGGCTTGACATACGGACGATCGCCACTGTTGAGCTGGCGCACACGCTTGGAAACCATATTTACGAGAACAGGGACACTGGGAACACGCTCTCTAGCAGCCTCTATCAATGCAATATTCAACGGTACCTCCCAAATAGAATGAAACGGGGCGCAGTGTATGCGCCCCGCTTCGTCTCGTCAACTTAATTTACGGGCTTACATCATGCCGCCCATGCCACCCATGCCGCCCATGCCGCCCATATCTCCGCCGGCAGGAGCTGCTGGTGCCTTCTCTTCCGGAAGATCCGTGACCATGCATTCCGTCGTCAAGAGCAGACCGGAAATGCTGGCCGCATTTTGCAACGCCGTGCGCGTCACCTTGGCCGGATCCAGAACACCCGCTTTGATCAAGTCCTCGAATTCACCCGTGGCAACATTATAGCCATACGAGTTGTTCTTGGCCTTCTTAACCTCTGCCACAATCAAGGCGCCTTCCTGACCCGCATTACGTACAAGCGTGCGCAACGGAGCTTCCAGAGCACGACGGATAATGTCTACCCCGACAGCCTCATCGCCTTCAACAGTAAGCGATTTCAAAGCCTTCTGGGCATTCAGGAGTGCTACACCACCACCGGGCACAACACCTTCTTCCACCGCAGCACGCGTTGCATGCAAGGCATCCTCTACACGCGCCTTCTTCTCTTTCATCTCTGTCTCGGTTGCAGCACCCACGTTGATCACGGCAACACCGCCAGCCAGCTTGGCTAAACGCTCCTGCAGTTTCTCGCGATCATAATCCGAAGTCGTTTCATCGATCTGACGCTTGATCTGCTGCACGCGACCTTGGATGTCCGCAGTCTTGCCAGCACCTTCCACAATCGTCGTGTTCTCTTTCTCAACCGTAATACGCTTCGCGCGGCCAAGATCCTCGAGCGTTACGTTCTCGAGTTTGATGCCAAGTTCTTCCGAGAACATCTTGCCACCTGTCAACACGGCAATATCTTCCAACATCGCTTTGCGACGATCACCAAAACCAGGCGCTTTCACCGCGCAGCACTGGAACGTACCACGAAGACGGTTCACCACCAACGTGGCCAACGCTTCACCTTCAACATCCTCGGCGATAATCATAAGAGGCTTACCTGCCTTGGCTACATTCTGAAGCAATGGCAGCAGATCCTGCAGATTCGAGATCTTTTTCTCGTGAATCAGCACATAAGCATCCTCCAACACTGCCTGCATGCTGTCTGCATCCGTGGCAAAGTATGGGGAAAGATAGCCTTTGTCGAACTGCATACCCTCAACAACATCAAGTGTCGTCTCCATCGTCTTGGCTTCTTCAACCGTGATCGTGCCATCCTTGCCGACCTTATCCATGGCTTCAGCAATGATCGTACCAATTTCATGATCCCCGTTGGCGGAAATCGTCGCCACCTGCGCAATCTCGGTGTGCTCTTTTACCTTCTTGGACATCTTGGCAATTGCACCCACTACCGCATCTGTCGCAACATCTACACCACGCTTGAGGCTCATCGGGTTAGCACCAGCGGTTACATTTTTCAAACCTTCACGGTAAATGGACTCTGCGAGCAGGGTTGCCGTCGTGGTACCGTCACCGGCCACATCACTTGTCTTGCTCGAAACCTCGCGCACCATCTGCGCACCCATGTTCTCGAATGGATCCGGCAGTTCGATTTCCTTTGCAACCGTAACACCATCTTTGGTCACGGTCGGAGAACCAAACTTCTTATCCAAAACAACATTACGACCACAAGGTCCCAATGTAACCGTTACCGCACGGCTTAACTTTTCAACACCCGTCAGTACCGCCTGACGCGCATCGACATCATATTTCAATTGTTTTCCTTCACCCATATCTAATCTCCTTGTGTTTCGCTCTATTATCAATTAACCAATTACGCCGAGAATGTCTTCCTCGCGAATGATCTGATACTCTTGATCTTCAATTTTCACTTCCGTACCGCCGTACTTGGGCATCAAAACACGGTCACCCTTCTTCACGTTGAAGGCAATGGCTTTACCGTTGTCATCCAGTTTGCCTGTGCCTACGGCCACAACCTCGCCCTCCTGCGGCTTCTCTTTCGCCGTGTCAGGGATAATAATACCACCTTTGCTAACCTCTTTCGCTTCTGCCGGTTTCACCAGCACACGATCACCTAATGGTTTGATCTTCATCCTATACCCTCTCCTTGTTGTTTGCCCCGGAACCCCGGGATTTGGTTGAACACACACAGCACATCCGTTCCCCATTCGTCGAAAACGGGAAACGGACCCACTGTTACGCATGATTACTTATCTTCGTCGACCATTTCAAAGTCAGCATCTATGACGCCATCCTTATCCTTGGCCTCGGCCGACTCCTCTGACGAGGATCCTCCATCACTACCAGGCTGGTCTGCACCTGCCTCAGCACCAGGCGTTGCTCCCTGTGCCTGCGCCTGTGCATACATCTCCTGGGAAATTTCCTGCATGGCTTGGTTTAATGCATCCATCTTGCTCTTGATCTCAGCCGTATCATTGCCTTCCAATGCCGTCTTCAACGACGCAATGGCACTTTCAACCGTCGCCTTCTTCTCTGCATCTACCTTGTCACCATGCTCAGCTAACATCTTCTCAGTCTGATACACCACATTCTCTGCCATGTTCTTCGTCTCAACGGCTTCCCGACGCTGCTTGTCTTCCTCCGCATGACGCTCGGCATCCGAAACCATCTGCTTGACCTCTTCTTCAGACAAACCGCTCGAAGCTGTAATCGTAATCTTCTGCTCTTTGCCCGTCCCAAGATCCTTGGCCGACACATTCAGAATACCATTCGCATCAATGTCGAAGGTAACTTCAATTTGCGGCACACCACGCGGTGCAGGTGGAATACCATCTAACTTGAAGCGACCAATCGATTTATTGTCGCCCGACATCTTACGCTCGCCTTGCAACACATGGATCTCTACCCCAGGTTGATTGTCTGCCGCCGTACTGAAGATCTCGCTCTTCTTCGTCGGGATCGTCGTATTACGCTCGATCAGCGTTGTCATCACACCACCTAGCGTCTCAATACCTAGCGACAACGGCGTAACATCCAGCAAGAGCACGTCTTTTACGTCACCTGCCAGAATGCCACCTTGGATCCCGGCACCAATCGCAACGACCTCATCCGGATTTACCCCTTTGTGCGGATCCTTCCCATAAAGCGCTTTCACCATCTCCTGCACTTTGGGCATACGCGTGGATCCACCCACCAGAATCACCTCATCCACACTCGAAACCTCGGCATCTTTCAGTGCTGCTTGGCAGGGGCCTTCACTCCGCTGCACCAAAGACTCTGTAAGCTGCTCCAACTTCGAACGCGAAAGCGTCACATTCAAATGCTTCGGACCATCTGCATCTGCTGTAATAAAGGGCAAGTTAATATCAGTCTGCTGCGAACTCGAAAGCTCACACTTTGCCTTCTCTGCGGCTTCCTTCAAACGCTGCAGGGCCATCGTATCCCGGGACAAGTCAATGCCTTGCTCCTTTTTGAAAGCATCCACAAGCCAATCAATAACAGCCTGATCAAGATCATCACCACCCAGATGCGTATCACCATTAGTGGCCTTTACTTCGAATACTCCATCGCCAATGTCTAGAATCGAGATATCAAACGTACCACCACCAAAGTCATAAACCGCAATGCTCTCTTCCTTCTTCTTATCCAAACCATAAGCAAGCGACGCAGCCGTAGGCTCATTGATAATACGCATCACGTCCAAACCCGCGATGCGTCCCGCATCTTTCGTCGCCTGACGCTGACTGTCATTAAAATACGCAGGAACCGTAATCACCGCCTGCTTAACCGTTTCACCCAAATACTGCTCTGCATCCGCTTTCAGCTTCTGCAAAATCATCGATGAAATTTCCGGTGGCGAATAGGTTTTGTCCTCGATTTTCACGTGCGCATCCCCATTCGGCGCTTTCACCACCTCGTAGGGAACCAAGGAAATCTCATGCGCAACCTCATCATACTTGCGCCCCATAAAGCGCTTGATCGAAAAAACTGTGTTTTTCGGGTTCGTGACCGCCTGCCGCTTCGCAGCCTGTCCCACCAACCGTTCACCATTTTTCGCAAACGCAACCACAGAAGGCGTCGTACGGTTGCCTTCCGCATTTGGAATCACAACCGGCTCACCGCCCTCCATTACCGACATGCACGAATTCGTCGTGCCTAAATCAATACCTAATACCTTAGCCATAGCAAATCTCCTCTCTCGGTCTTCTCTTCGATGTCCCTGACAAGAATTTTTCCAAAGGACAAAAATACCATCACTTTACCAAGCAAATACCATGCCAACCCCAAAACCACCTCGCCAAAAAAAAACATAACCACAACTGCACAAGGCAGTTAACCAAGAAATCAATAACGCACCATAAAGAAACCAAAATGAGACATACAGTCACAACTGCACAGCGAAACCAAATCTTCGCGCCACAATGTCTCACCCCCCATTCATCCCGCTTCACGCGTCCGGCGTCCTCGCCTCTCAGCGCGCCAGCAAGCAGACAAGGCAGAGCCTCGCCCCTGCCCCCCCAGCGAAACATCAACGCAAAAAAACTTGCATAATCATGTCACGCGCATAATTTGCTGTCTTTCTAAACTTGCGAAAAGCAGCTCAACATGAAAATAGCAATTATCGGCGATATACATGCAATAGCCCCCAACGACCCGCATGATTTATTTCATGAAAACCGGCTCTTCTTCAAAGACGCCTGGCCATCTTTCCTTGCCCTCATGACCCAAATCAAAGCTGCATCTCCTGATTTGGTCATATCCGTGGGCGACCTCATGGATTGGTATAGCGATGAGAATCGCGATCTTGTTGTGGAACAGTTCAACCAGCTCCATTGCCCATGGTATTTCACCCCCGGCAATCACGATCTGGAATTTCCAGTCTATCCCTTCACGCGTTGGGCCTTGACCCGCGACAAATGCGAAGAACTGACCAAAATCTGGGAAGCTGCCGGCTTTAATCTTGCCAATCAGTATATCGAAGCAGAGGACTCTGGCCTGTTTTTGATCAATAGCGCACTCAGTAAAGTGGCCGATGGAACCAAAGAATGGTTGCTGGAGCGCTTACCCAAAAACAAACGCAACTTCATCTTCACCCACGTCCCTTTTGCAAACCCTCCTATTCGAGAGTACATTCTCAGCGTATCCCCCAATCGTAACATGACGAAATACGTCCAAAGCGCAAACCCCGACTTCTTCGACACCGAAATTCAAAGCCAAGTCTCTCACGTTTTCAATGGCCATCTTCACTTTACCGGCACCATCACAACAGGTCCAACCCAACACCACCTAGTCGGCACGGGCATCACCCCGGTCACAAAATCAAAAAAACCCGGGAGGTTTCACCTGCTCACCCTCGGCAAAGAAACGTCCCTCGAAACCGTACTTGCCGAATAATCAAAACGCCAACAGACAACTTGATTTACAAACAATCTGTTGGCACTGTAGACATATGCAGACGACACAAACGAACAGAACAATCACCAGCGGCAACCAGCATTCTTTTCCACCCTCCAGAAAAAGTCGCTGTGCCCGGCAATCATTTGAACAGAAATGAAACCGGGTGCGAAATATGTCTACAGAAGAACGCGTGCAAGAAGCGCTAGGTATGGCAAATCTCTTTGATTGGTTCTACGAAATACAAAATTAACAGAAAGGACACCACCATGAAAATGTTTCAAATATCCCTAATAGTTTTACTGGCAGCAACAGCATCACATGCAACTTCACAACCGAAAGCGGATACATATGCCGTGGTGACAGTTCAAATGGGCATGCACAGCTATGATGCCATCCGATGGAACCGCACAACCGGGCAAGCCTATCTATTACGAAATCAAGCCTGGCAGCCAATACCCGAAACGGATCGCGACAAACCCTTGCCCGAAGGCACCTATGAAGTCCAGTTCATCTCCTTGCAAAACGACTGGGGTGCCATTCGCATCAACACGGAAACCGGTGAATCCTGGACCATGTCGGAAGGGAAATGGATTGCTATTGATGAAATGCTTCCCACGGAACCGGCTGAGACAAAAACAGATAAAGACCCCCCGACAGCGGATAGCACCTCTCCCTGACTCCTGACTCTAACGCCGACCGGAGTCCGGCGTCAGGAGTCCGGCGTCCTCGCTGCTTGCCCACCAACACTCTTAGAATGACGACCAACACACTGAAAAAACTGCGCACCACACTCCGCAAGCAAGCAAGAAAAGCGGATGCCGAAATCCTGCAACGCTTCTTCAAGACGGGTCCCGGAGAATATGCCGAAGGCGATATCTTCATCGGGGTTCGTGTTCCAGCTATCCGCCGCATCGCCAAAGAATACCAAACACTCCCCCTGCGTGATGCGACCATTTTACTAAAATCCAAGATCCACGAAGAACGCATGCTCGCCCTCATTATATTCATGCACCAATACAAAAAAGGCACGTCAGAGCAGCAGACAAAGATTTACGATCTATATATGGCAAATACCACCCACATCAACAACTGGGATTTGATCGATGTAACCGCCCCACACATCGTCGGCGCCTACCTCCAGGACAAACCCCGCGCCCCGCTCTACTCCTTTGCCCGCTCGCAATCTCTCTGGAAAAAACGCATCGCCATCATCGCAACGCTTCACTTTATCAAGCATAACGATTACGCCGACACCCTCGCCATTGCCGAGATCCTTCTACATGACACACACGACCTGATCCACAAGGCCGTCGGCTGGATGCTGCGCGAAGTCGGTAACCGCGACTTGCCAACCGAAGAAACCTTTCTCAAAAAACACTACCGCACCATGCCCCGTACCATGCTGCGCTACGCCATCGAAAAGTTCCCCGAAAAAAATCGTAGACGCTATCTCAAAGGCAAAGTCTGAACACCCCCCGGAAGATGTCAGGCCACGCAAAACTCGCTATCGCGGCTTTGCCGGTCCAGACACCTTAAGCAACGACCAACGCCAACCGCCCGCAACAGCCATCACTGGACACATACACATCATCCTGTTAATTTACGGACATGCACTCACACAAAAATATTGATGACCGTAGCCTCGCTCTGGCAAAGCAGATCGTGGCGCAGATTGATCAAGATCCGCAACGCAAGGGACTCTTAAAAGCGCAGGCCACATGCAAGCGCTGGCAAATCATTTTAACTGGCCGGGAAAAAGCCTGCGCAGACGAGTGGGCTCTCATTCTGCAAACACCATGGGAGAAAATTCGCAGCATACTTCTAGACCCCGCCCCCAAAGCAACCCGGTTGCGCCAAAACAGCCCGTTCTGCGGCGTTCTCACCAACAAGGAACGCTGGAAAATCATCAAGGAGTATCGCAACCATGACGCGCGAGCAGCTTGAACATGTAATCCGTGCAGCCGGCTCCATTACTGAAGAAGACCGCATCGTCATCATCGGAAGTCAGGCCATCCTCGGTGCCTTCCCTTATGCTCCAGAATCCTTACGGGTATCCATGGAGGCAGATACATTTCCCGAAAACGCCCCCGAAAAGGCTGACATCATTGACGGCTGCATCGGCGAACTTTCCCCCTTTCATGAAACGTACGGATATTACGCCCATGGCGTCACGCCGGAAGCTGCCATACTCCCGCACAACTGGCGCACACGTTTGATCACAATAGCATCTCCAGCCACAAAAGGGTGTGTTGGATTATGCTTGTCACCAGCGGACTTGGCAGTAGGCAAATTACTGGCTGGCCGCGACAAAGACATAACTTTCGTCCAAACCATGCTCGCAGAAAAACTCGTTGAACCGGAAAGCATCCAAGAACTCGCCAACGAACTCGACGAACCACACAAAAGTCGTCTGCTTAACGCATTAGGTAAGCTTGCACCAAACATGTTTTGAAACCCACCAAAATACTCCCTGCTCCCAAACGCCAACACTACATAAAAGGCACAGCCTAAACACAAACAGGTTGTGCCAACCTGGTGCATCCCAGCGCGCTACACGCATCCACCGCACTAGACGCTCAAATATAATCGTGCTACCTTTCTCATATGAACATAATAAGCCCCCACTTCTGGAAAATCTTCTTTGAAGTATACGAGCACCTGCCGCGACAAGGCCCCGGCTCAAAAGACTGCGCAACCAAAGCCCTCGCCTTCTGCCGCGAGCTACCGACACATCCCGAGATCCTTGATTTAGGTTGCGGTGTCGGATGCCAGACCCTATATCTTGCCGATCTGACCGCAGGCTCGATCACGGCGATCGACAACCATGCGCCCAGCATTGAAATTCTCGAGGAAACCATCGAGAAGCAAGGCCTCTCGTCACGCGTAAAAGCTATGGTTGGAGACATGGCCTGCCCAAACGCAGAGCCCGAAACGTTCGACCTCATCTGGTCCGAGGGAGCGCTTTACAGCATCGGCTTACGCCCCGCACTAAAAGTCTGCCGCGGACTCCTACGCCCCGGCGGATACCTCGCATTTACCGATGCGATCTGGCGTAAAGAGAATCCTCCACCAACCGTCAAAGCCAGCTTCGATCTCGATTACCCCACCATGGGATGGCTCTCAGACAACTTGCAAAGCATCAAAGACTGCGGATTCGACCTCATTGATCATTTCACATTACCCGACGAAGCCTGGTGGCAAGACTTCTACACCCCCATGGAAGCACGCATTGCGACGCTGCGTACAAAATATGCTGACGACATAGAAGCCTTGGCGATACTCGACCAAATTGCCGACGAGCCCGATATGCACCGACGCTATTCAGACTCCTACGCCTACGAATTTTTCATCGCCCGCCGCTGACACGAGTTACCACACTACCGGTTTGGTTTTTCAACCCCACTTCACTGACCCCGTTATGCGACTGTATGCTTTTACGAAGTTACGGTTTGTCAAATCGAGCGTTGCTTGACGGAACGACCCCTTTTCCGTACGCTTATGTACAGATGGGAGCTTTTATCATGACCACTGTTACATTAACCGAATTAAGAAGCCATGCCGCGGATATGTTCACCAAGGTGGAAAACGGAGAAACATTGGTTGTTCTGCGCCATGGCCGTCCCATTGCAGAGGTATGCCCCGCAAAAAGTCAGGCCGATACGCAACCATCCTGGCAAAAACCCGCCCTTCGCCTCACGGCAAAAGGAGCTGAACTTTCGTCAGCGATTCTGGAGGGACGCACCCGGTGAAAACGTTTTTCGATTCATCCGCGTTTGCAAAGCGATTCGTTGAAGAGGAAGGCAGTGACAAAGTCGAGCTTACCTGTACCCAAGCCTCTGAGCTTGGTCTCAGTGTAATCTGTGTTCCCGAAGTCTTGTCTGCACTCAATCGAAGAAGACGGGAGCGTACAATCACAGAAGCGCAGTATGGTCATGCGAAAACGCGACTGCTTGCCGATGTGCGCGATGCGGCCATCATCAACCTCACACTTCCAGTCATCGGATCCGCAATCCGCATTCTGGAGACGAGCCCCGTCCGAGCCATGGATGCATTGCATGTTGCCTGTGCGGTTGAATGGAGCGCGGAAGCATTTGCCTCTTCCGATGACCGGCAACTCAAGGCTGCCAAGAAAGCTGGCCTCAAGGCACTAAGAATGTAAGCACATATATCCAAAAAAAGGAATTCTTTATGGAACAATTACTGGCATTTGCTTGGTTGGGGCTGGCTCTTGTGGCCGGAAAACTGATTCGTAAACGGCTTGCATTTCTGCGGAGCCTCTTCATCCCGGCATCGATTATCGGGGGATTCTTTCTGCTGCTGCTCGGTCCCGAAGTTCTGCAGCGTTTTACCGGCGAATCCTTTGAACTAATTTCCGAAGACACCTTGCGCATTTGGTCGGGATACCCCGGATTCCTAATCAATATTGTATTTGCCTGCCTCTTCCTCGGAAAAACCATCCCCGGCATCAAGGATGTATGGACCAAAGCCGGACCGCAAGTCGCCCTCAGCCATACCATCGCCTGGGGACAATATGTTGTCGGTCTTACCGTTACAGCCCTGGTTCTCATGCCGCTATTTGACGTCGAGCCCATGTTCGGTGCCCTCATCGAAATCGGCTTTATCGGTGGTCATGGTACAGCCGCAGGCCTCGGCGACACCTTCAGAGAACTGGGCTGGCCGGAAGGACAGGACCTCGCGCTCGGTGTAGCCACCATCGGGCTCATCGCTGGGGTACTCTCTGGCATTGCGCTTGTAAACTGGGGCGTAAAGAAAGGGCACACGCGCATTCTCACCAATGCCCGCCAAGAACAGGAACAAATTGAAACCCTGTCGCACGAAATGGTTACCATAGAAGATGACCTTCTTTTGGAGACACAAAATCAAGCGCAGACCCCCAAACCACCGACGAAGCATTCCCAAAAGATCATCAACATTGAGAGTATGGAGCCCTTGAGCTTTCACCTTGCCTACATCGGGTTGGCAATCGGTGTCGGAGCCATCATCTTGACCGCTCTCAAATGGATGGAAAAAACGCTACTGGTGCCGCTTGGCATGCCGGAACTTTTCGGGCATGTACCCTTGTTCCCGTTGGCCATGATAGGGGGCATCGTGGTGGAAAAACTGCATCACAAGTTTTTTGACGGCCATCTCGACCGCGAACTCATCTTGAAAGTCCAAGGCGGTGCGCTGGACCTCCTGATTGTCAGTGCCTTGGGCTCGCTAACTCTCAGCGCCATTGCAGACGCATGGATGCCGCTAGCCATTCTTATCATAACCGGTATGCTCTGGACGATCGGCGTATTTGTGTGGCTGGCACCGCGCATGCTCAGCGACTACTGGTTTGAGCGCGGCATGGGAGACTTCGGCCAGTCATTGGGCGTTACCGCCACTGGCTTGCTGCTGATGCGGATCACAGACCCGAAAGCGGAAACGCCCGCGTTCGAGGCTTTCGGCTATAAACAACTTCTATTCGAACCTCTCGTCGGCGGCGGACTGTTCACCGCAGTTTCCGTCCCTCTGGTACACACTTTCGGTCTCATCACCATGCTCGTCGTCACCAGCATCATCACCCTCTTCTGGCTCTTCCTCGGCCTCTACCTGAAAAAGAAAACAACCAGCCCCCCAACATAACCCCAAGGACGCCCGACCCCTGACTCCGAATAACCAGCACGGCGTCGGGCGTCCGGAGTCCTCGGGGCTTTTTCGCGCTGCAGGATTTTTGGATTGAACACCGCCTGCCGCCCTGCTATTTTGTCCGTCCAATCAACGCCGGGGTGGCGAAATTGGCATACGCAGCAGACTCAAAATCTGCCGAGGTTAAACTCATGCGGGTTCGAGTCCCGCCCCCGGCACCATGCTTCGCCCTGCGGGCTACGCATGGCAAGCCAGAGCCAGCGAAGGCTGCGAAGGAGGGCCATCACTCTGCCGCTCGTCGGCTACGGCTGGCAAGCCAGCTTTCCAAGAGCAACACCATCTCGCGGCGATGTTTCCATTTTCACCATGCGCATGTAAATCTCACACATCTTCCGCTCGCCTTGCATTCTCTTCGCCCTTCCGTGTCTTCCCGATCTGTCATATGTTCAAAAAAATGGCGTTGTTATACACATCGACTGGGACGTGTATACATTTTGCCGTTTTTTGAACATATAGGGAATATGCGGATGACGACGTATCAGCTTCAACCACTACCTCCCCCTGTAGATTTGGAGACAAAGGCAATACTAAAAAAACTGCCCGAGGCGCACCGCCATTTAGCTGAGTTAAAGGGAGCCGCTTCCACAATTCCCAATGAAAATATCCTGATCCAGACGCTGGGTCTTCAAGAGGCCAAGGACAGTTCTG